>CAYTZU010000142.1:230-1514 GCA_964442725.1 uncultured Pseudomonadota bacterium | reverse complement strand
TTTCTCACTAATCAAAAACGTATTATTAAAAACACTCTCATTTGACAAAAAAGGAAAATTACTCAGGGTTGCACCATCGACAAATGCCCTTCCTTTCGAGCTCATCGAGCACCTCAAAAAAGAATTTCCAAACAAAAAGGCTATTAAGCGATTGACCAAGACCAAGGCTCTAGAACTTTATTCTTGGATCTGCGACAATGCTGCCAAGGAGTTCAGCACAACATAAATCAACCAAAGACCAACAACGAGGTGTCGCTATGATTGCACAAATACTTGCAATATTTGGTCTTATTTTCATCGCAATATCCATAGATAAAGAAAACTGGACAAAGTACGAAAAAGCGGAGGATTATGGTGTTTCAATTTCCAAGGTTTTACACGATGATGATTGCAACGCTGAACCACGTTCAGGAACTAAACATTTTAGTTATTTTGATTTCCAAGCATTAGGCACTGGTGAACCACAAGTTTTTAAGAAAGTATCCATTGGCGACCTAGAAAAAATGATTGGTCAATACGGCCGTAACGAACCCCATAGCTTTGTTTTAATAACCCCTGATGGAGACATTGAAATAAAACACGTACTCTTTGAACATGTAAAGATTTGGAATTTCCCTTTTGCAAGGTTGCTTTTTAATAATACTTTGTCAAAGCAAATCAATGTGAAAACAACTTACATTCGCGATTACCCAAATCTTGAAAACCTTTCAGAAAACGAATTAGTAATGTCAGACAAACTTCTCTGGATTAATGCCTTATATTTCTTTACTGGAGAGTCCTTTTTCTCCAATCACTTGCTCGAGGGCGCAAAGGGTGAAATAACGCACAGCACGCTACACCTCAAGGGCATAGAAAAGCACAAATTGGGCTGTTTAGCATTGTTAATGAGAAACGTTTTATTGAAAACAATCCAATTTGATAAAAAAACTGGACAACATTGCCTTTCAAAGGTAACAAATGCTCTTCCCTTAGCGCTGAAGGAATATCTCAAAGAGCTTTTTCCAACCAAAAGGGCTATCAGAAAATTGACGAGGAAAAAGGCTCTCGAGCTCTATTCTTGGATCTGCGAGAATGCAGCCAAGGCCTTTGAAATGGCTTAAAAACTACAGAACTCTGTATATTTTTTTGAAAAACTGTTTATTTAGCCCATTTGCTGGACATGAGATTAGCTTTTGGTAGAATTTTATTCTACGCAACGAATTTGTCGTTTTTTAACTATTTTTTAACTAACATCCAGAATCAAAGAGGTCCTTTTTAGGCAGGTTTCTGGTATTTTGTGGAGAT
>CAYTZU010000142.1:0-220 GCA_964442725.1 uncultured Pseudomonadota bacterium | reverse complement strand
AGGTGAATATTCAGCAGATTCCTGAGCCAGAAAAAGAGTACGCAATATTTCAAACTGGTGGAAAACAATATCAAGCCGTTGTTGGAAAGACTTTGGCAGTTGAAAAACTCGAAGGTGAAGCCGGTGATTTAATCGATTTCAACGAAGTTTTGCTTTTAAAAAAGGGCGAAGGCGATGTCATCCTTGGCCGACCATTCATCGAAGGCGCATCGATCAAAGC
>CAYTZU010000141.1:0-1542 GCA_964442725.1 uncultured Pseudomonadota bacterium | reverse complement strand
CTTTGGTTTGATTGCCTTTGGTTCATCGCTTGACCAAATCGGACCGCTCACGCGCAGCGTTTATGACAATGCACTGTTGCTTTCTATCGTTGCCGGTCATGATCCAGAAGACTCTAGCTCGCTTCCAGAGCCTCGACGCGATTACACGAGGGGTTTGGATGGAGTGTTTCCTGAAGGCTTGAAAATTGGCGTCATCAAGGACTCGATTGAATCGGATGGCGTTAATCAAGAGATAAAAAATTCAACCATTGAGGCAATCAGAGAATTAGAATTGCTTGGCGCGAAGATAAAATATGTCGATGTTCCAAATATGAAATATGGAATTTCAGTTTATTTTATTTTGAGTAGGGCAGAGGCTGTATCAAATTTGGCAAGAATAGACGGATCAATTGTTGGCAAAAGGGCCGAAAATCCAAGCTCAATTGAAGATATGTACATAAAAACCAGAAATGCTGGTTTTGGGGCAGAGGTTAAACGCCGAATTTTGATGGGAAATTACGTTCTCTCCTCCAGCCACCGAAATATTTATGAACAGGCAAACCACGTCAGAGCGATGATTCGGGCAGATTTTGAGGCAGCTCTTAGAGAAGTTGATGTGCTCTTAAGCCCGACAACATCGGCGTTGCCATTCAAGCTTGGCGCTGCAATGGCTGATCCACTCGAAGTTTACATGGCTGATTATTTTACCGTTCCTATAAACGTTGCTGGGCTTCCTGCAATTTCCGTTCCCAGTGGGCTTTCAAAGGAGGGTTTGCCGATGGGAGTTCAGTTTATTGGCCCGAGACTTTCAGAGGAGCTTTTGTTAAAGGTTGCGCATTGTTATGAACAAAATCGCGATGAACAAGTCTTTTTCCCTGCTCAATATTTGTAGGCATGGATTTGGTTTATGGGTTTTGAACTTTGTGGCAAAGAGTGTCGCTCAATTTGCATGTTTTTTATGCTGAATTGATTAGACGTTTAATCAATTTTGTGTTAATTGTACTCCATTATTGAATAAATTTGATGCGCTTGTAGCTCAATTGGATAGAGTAACGGATTTCGAATCCGTTGGTTGCAGGTTCGAGTCCTGCCGGGCGCACCAATTTTCCATAAAAAGCTCTTAAATTCTGCAATCAAAAAACTTCTTGAATGTGCCTATAGCTCAGTAGGATAGAGCGTTGGATTCCTAATCCGAAGGTCGCAGGTTCGAATCCTGTTAGGCACATTTTGGAGTTTGAAATGAGTAGATTTTTAGTTTTGATGACAATTTTTTTTTGTTCTCAGTCGATTTTTTCTGTTGTAATTCCGGAATTTAAAAACGAATCTTTTTTTTTAGATTTTAGAATTCAAAAAACAGAGGGTAATTCGCGACTTTGGATCTTTTTATTTAAAAAAGATAAGAAAAAACCATTTTTAATCTGGCCAACTTATGATGTTTGGCTTTCATGGATGAGAGAAGAAGGCCGATTTCAGGACCAAATTGAACAGCAAAGTTCAGAAGATTTTGAAAATAAAGAGCTTCCGGGGCAATCATTTACCGTTGAGGGTCTTGCAGAGCTGGTC
>CAYTZU010000140.1:0-1627 GCA_964442725.1 uncultured Pseudomonadota bacterium | reverse complement strand
GCAAGTCAAAGATTTAAAAAGCATAATGAAAAGTTTTTTATATTTTTAGACTTGAATCGTTTTTTTTTGTAGAAACATAGTTACCAAGAGGCTCTTGAATACATAAAAATTAAATTTTGGATTTATTTGTGGCAAAAAATATACAGGGACAGGACTTTTTTGAGCAGGTTTACGGTGCGCATCCAATCATCGAGCTTCTAAAAGCGAAAAAACGTAAACTTTTAACAATTTACACAACAAACCCCTATCCAAAGGCCTGGACACGAATAAATCAATTTTTAGGCAATCGAAAGATCGATGTCCGGATCGTTAATCGCCAAACCCTTGATAAAATCAGCGGAACCGATGATCACATGGGCGTTGTAGCCCTCGTTTCGCCCTTCAAATTTAAATCTGAGTTTTTCACCCCAAAAAATCATCCACAGATACTTTTGCTCGATGGAATCCACGATGTTAAAAATTTGGGAGCAATTTTGCGCTCAGCCCACTGTTCAGGCTTTAACGGCGTGATAATTACCAAAAAAAACTGTGCACCAATTACTGCGGCAACGCTCAAATCCTCTGCTGGGCTTGCCGAACACTTGGAAATTTACAGCGCGAGCACAATAAATTTTGCCTTGGAAGAGTTGAAAAAAGCCGGCTACAACCTTTACATGGCTGTTCCCAATGGCGGAACAGACATTCGACGAATTAAAGTTTCAAAACCGGCCTGCCTTGTCATTGGAAATGAGGAAAAAGGCATAAAACCTGAGCTTTTTACGAAGGGAAATCTGATCAGCCTTCCACAAATTAGCCCAGATGTTTCATACAATGCTTCAGTTGCTGCCGGAATTTTGATGTTTAATTTTGCTTTTCAGCAGTAAAATTTTGAATGAAGTATTGAAGCAATTAAAGCAAGTTTTGAGCCCGAAACGACAAAATAATAAAGATGCGATTTCTGCCTTAATCTCAAAATAATTTGCGCCTATAACAAGCACAGAGTCTTTAAAAACGAATTCTACAGTGGTTATGCTGCTCCATATTTTGAAAAGCTCATATTCAATAAAAGCTTTATATATAAAAATGATCGATAATTTTAAAAATCATGAAACTCAAGGTAACGCAAAAATTAAAGTCATGGGAATTGGCGGCGCAGGCGGAAATGCCATAAACAGCATGATTGAGAGCAAAGAGTTCAAAGACGTTGATTTTTTGGTTGCCAACACTGATGTTCAAGTTTTAGAAAGTTCTTTGGCTGGAGAAAAGATCCAGCTGGGCAAAAAAATCACAAAGGGCCTTGGTGCAGGATCAAACCCAGATGTGGGTCGAAAATCAGCCGAGGAAGACATAGAAATAATCAAAGAACAGCTTCTTGACGTCGACATCGTCTTTTTAACGGCCGGCCTTGGCGGTGGAACCGGATCAGGCGCACTTCCCGTGGTTGCTCGAGCTGCCAGAGAGATGGGTGTTTTAAGCGTTGCCGTGGTTACAAAACCATTCAAATTCGAAGGGCGTCGTCGGGCAATGCACGCTCAACAGGCTCTGGAAGGGCTGATCAATGCGGCCGATACAATAATTGTCGTCCCAAACGAAAAGCTTTTAGAGATCTCCGTCCCAAAAATTTCAATAATTGAGGCCTTTGCAAGGT
>CAYTZU010000139.1:0-1640 GCA_964442725.1 uncultured Pseudomonadota bacterium | reverse complement strand
GATTCCGACTATTCGGTATCATACCAAAATGTTTGGTTCTGCCGAGCCGGTTGGGACGTGATAAAGGGCTAAAATAAAATGCCTTAAAAAAAAGACAACAACGACTATGAAAGTGATTGATTCTATAAACTCACGCCAGGCAGGTTTTAAAGATTCATCAAGTTCAGAAAATTTGTTGTAAATCCTTCGAATAGCAAAAAGAGTTGGAAAAAGGCCCGAGCTACCATTTTCCCATCGCGATTTAATTGAGTTTAATGTTGTTTGCCCCTCTGCAACGAGGTTTTCGATTCTTTCGGCCTTTTGCACTTCATGCTTTAATTTGAATTCTTCAACTAACTTTGTATAGCGCTCTTTTTTTTGCAAAAAAGACTTAAATACCGCATTTATTAATTTATCGACTAGCGATTTTATCATTAAAAAACTCCTATGATCCCTGTTTTCAATCAGGTTTATAATTATAGTAAAATACTACTTAAATTTAAATCTGCTGGGCTTTTTGCAAATTTAATCGGTCTTTATTGCCAAGAGCAGTTCCTCGGCTTGATCGACTGCAAGTTTATCATTGAGCATAAAGAGTTTTGAAAAATTTTCTGGTGGTGGGAAGAAATTTTTATTTTTTACATATCGCTGGTCAATTAGCGGTTTTGCATCATTGTTGACCGGGGCAAATCCTGATCGATCGAATATTTCAGCCTGGTTTTCTGGCCTCAAAATAAAATCAATTAATTTTAAAGCAAGGTGTGGGTTTTTTGATTCTTTTGGAATGCAGAAATGTTGAATGACCAAAGTTCCGCCTTCCTTTGGAATCTGGAATTTGTACTTATCGTTTGAGTCCATGGCCTTTTTCACGTGGGCGGCCAAGGCCAAAACGACTTGAGAGCAATGTGCCAGATAATAAAAAACATCCGAACTTGTGTAAGCTCTGGTCCATTTTCGCTGCTTTATTAACACTTCTTTTATTTTTTCCAGTCGCGGAGGCGAAAAATCATCGACGTTTCCAAATAAAAATATGCTTGCTAAAAAGATTAGCTCCATTGGTTCGTCAATCAAACTTATGCGATAATTTTTAAAATCGCCTGATTTCAAGGTCTTTTTGCCAAAAAAATCCTCTGGCGTAAAAATTGCTGCCAGGCTGTCGGGATAAAAGTTGTGTTTTTTGTGCAAAAAGAAGCTTTCTCTAAAACCAATGCCATGCACCGACCATGAAAATGGAACTGAGAACTCATTTTTTGGATCGTTTTTTAGGCCTAGGAACAGTGGGTCTATGTTTTTATAATTTTCTAGTAATTCTGTATTTATTGGTTGAAGAAGATTATCCCTTGCCATGATTTTGACCATATAATCGGTTGGCGTTATAAGATCGTAGCCGTGCTCGGAGTTCATATAAAGTTGCGTCCACATTTCTGAGTCCTGGTCGCAATATTTTGAGATGACCTTAATTCCTGATTCGGCTTCAAATTTTCTGAAAATATTTTCAGAAATTACGTCTGAGTACGAGGAGACATAAATTTCTAAATTACCATGAGTTGTTGTTATTTTGTTGATTAAGAGTGGTAAATAAAGAATAAATCCTAGAAGCAGGCAATAAAACAGAACTAAGTAAACTCGTTTTGCAAATTGTTCTTGGCAAAAGTACTTTT
>CAYTZU010000138.1:0-1679 GCA_964442725.1 uncultured Pseudomonadota bacterium | reverse complement strand
TTAAAAATTTCAAAACCCACCATCCACCATCAACAATTGCCATTCCTTCAAGCTCTTTTGGCTTTATTTCTGAGGAATATTTTCCGTCAGGGGTCAGTGGAGAGTAAATTTCAATGTTTTCTCGCTTTGCCAAAATGTAGTCCTCTGGTCCGCAGCCAGGGGCGCAGTGAACGACGGCCGTTCCCTCCTCAAGGCTGACCATGGAGTCAAAAATCACTGGGACTTTTAAATTTAAATCAATTGGATGAAGGACCTTGATTCCTTTAAATTCTGAGGAGTTAAAGCTGCAAATTATTTCAAGATCTATGCCCATAGTTTGGCAGGTTTTTTCTGCCAGTTGTTGAGCTAAAATAAAGGCTTGATTGTCGTCCAATTTTACAACGCAATATTGAGTTTGTGGGCGTAAAACAAGAGCTCGATTTAGTGGCAAAGTCCACGGTGTTGTCGTCCAAGCGAGCATTCCAAGCTCTAAATTTGGATAATTTTTGTTAACTTCTGGCAACAAATTAACCCAGTCTTGCTTTTGGATTTTGAATAAAATGTAGCAGGAAGGGTCTTTTCTGTCTTTATACTCGATTTCAATTGCCGCAAGCGTTGTTTGGCATGATTTGCACCAAGGCACTGTTTTTTCGCGTCTTTCGATGAAACCACCTTCAACAAATTTTGAAAAAACCTCAAGAATTCCGGCCTGATACTCCTTGCTCATTGTAATATAAGGATTTTGCCAGTCGGCCATAATTCCCAATCGTTTAAGATCAGCCATTTGACGATCGATCCAGTGATTGGCAAATTCTCGACATTTTTTCTTTAAAGTTCTGACGTTTAATTCCGATGGATTCTTGTCCCAACCAAGCTCCTGGAGCACCTTTAATTCAATTGGAAGTCCATGACAATCCCAGCCAGGTTGAAAAAAACTCTGGAAACCTTCCATTCGACGAGCACGAGAGAAAATATCCTTTAAAACTTGATTTAAAACGTGTCCGATGTGGATGTTGCCATTGGCATACGGAGGTCCGCAGTGAAGAACAAATTTATCGGCGGCCGATCGCTTTTCCAAAGCCTGTCGATAAACATCGGTTGTTGTCCAAAAGTCTAAAATTTTTGGCTCGGTGACATTGGCCTCTGCTCTGATTGGAAGATCAGTTTTTGGCAAATTTAAAGTTTGTGAAAAACTCTTCTTTTCAAAGTCTTTGGCCATCAATTCACCGATTTAAATTTTAAAAACCAATAAAATTCAGACTATAATTTTAGCTCAAAAAATTTTTTTTGGGAAAAGAAAAAGCTTACAAATCAAAGACTTTTATTCTTCGAAAGCAAAATTTGAAAAAATTTTTTTGCTCAAACATTTGAAAACTTTGCTGTTTGTGATAACAATAGGCGCCTGCGTCTCTTACTTATCTTAAATCTGCATAATCAAATTTATTTGATTAACGATGGAAAGGAGGGAATGGTTATGTTTGGAAAAGCAAAACGACAGGCCATTTTTCAATTTATCGGCAGCGGAGTCAAATACACCTGGTTGTTTTTAGTTTTATCTACCAATCAAGTAAAAAGTTCTCCTCCACACAATGATTTGGATTCAGAGACTTTGCAACAAACACCCATCATGGCGCTAAAAACACCAGAGGAAAAACTTGATAAAATTCGTAAGCTTTTTCGAGCTTTTGCGGGCAAGTGTG
>CAYTZU010000137.1:0-1787 GCA_964442725.1 uncultured Pseudomonadota bacterium | reverse complement strand
GGCATACGGTCGACAGATTCAAGGACAACAAAAAAACGCTCTTCGGCCCCCAATGAAAAACAGATTTTGGAGAGCATTTGATCAATCGTTTTAACATCATAAAGTCCGACCGGATTGAGCCAGAGGAAATTTTGACCAACTTTGTAGCCCTCTTCTTTTTTTTCCAGAGCCAAACAACAGAGACACTGGCAGTCTCTTGCCTGATTATTTTTGCAAAACTGCCATTTTATCAGCTCGTAGCAGAATTTTTTCAAACCCAATGGATCCGAACCACAAAGGAGGAGCGCCTGAAAATTTTCAATCAAAATGTTATCCACGAGCCAACCTTGAGCAAAAATTTTAAAACTGTCTAAAGGCTTTTTAATATTAAAAGTTTTTTTTTAAAGCTAGTTCTATCCTTTATATCAAACTGTTTTAACAAAGAACAGAGCACCATGGCGCCAAACAATAATTTTTTTTTGCTCTCACTTCTTGAGGCGAGCAAATAGCTTGGGTTACCCTTCCTTTCAAAAAATAAGTCAATTTGAGTAAGTTGCCAACTCAAAAATGTACAGCTTGGCATTCCAGTTGTAAAAAAAATGTTTTTTTGGGCGACTTTATAGGAAAATCGTTGAAGGCCATGCAAATCATTTTTTATAAAAACCAAAAAAATGCTGGAGCAAATGTATTGTCTGCCTTTGCGGCCAGCCTTATATTTTCATTGATTTTTTGTCTTTTCTTTGGATCAGCCTGTTTTTCATCTTCTAATCCGACCAAAGCCACTGATAATTATTCGATAGAAAACAATGAATACATCGATGGTCAAACAGAATCGCTAATTTATGACACTGGTGTGGTTGTCGGCGATGAACTGGACATCAATGGTCAATCAGTTTTTGTAAAGGGAAATATTTATTTTAAAGCTGCAAATGGTGAAACACTGCATATAAACGTTGGACAAAATACGCCTGGAACAAGCGTAACAATCCAGCCTTTTGCAAATAAAATTGTAAAGTTTGGAACGACTCTGACAACCGAAGAAGCTCCAACTGAGCTCAGTCCTGGACACACTAATGACATGATCGATACAACAAAAAACTATGCGCATCTATGTTTTTGCCCTGACAGTGGCGGAACAATTGAGGTCAATTTATTCAAAGATCTTTATTTGACCGGTTCAAATTATTCCCAAGATGGCGCAACATCGATCACAGGATTTGCTGAAAATGAAAGCCCATTGACCATTTCAACCGACGATTTGGTCACAGATTTAACACTTTCCTTTACCGGTGATGGCCAAACAATTTTTAAGTTTGCCGATGGAAAGGCCCTCATCATGGAATCAATGAAGTGGGACTCCCAAAGCAACACTCACACATTTGATAATTTAAGGGAAGGAATAAATGCCGGCGTTAGAGTTTTGGTTGCAATGGACCAAAACAAGGACAGCGTTGTTACAAAAGGCCGAAACAAAGTAATTTTCCAAAGAATAGATTATAACGGCGGAAATCAAAACTCCGTTGTTCGCATTGGCCGCAACAGCTTTTTGACATATTGCTCAAGAAACATTGATGGACTTGATACAACTGCTGAATCATACGCAGCAATAGCCTTTGACGTCTCCAACACTGGAGAAGGCCGATTTGAGCTGCAAATAACCGGTTCAGAAACAGCAGGAACCTATGTCGATGGATCGATACAAATCTGCGGAAGCTTTTTAGGTCATATTAATGATTCCGACCCACAAAATCCTGAGCCTATGGCCGCGTTAAACTATGACAATCCAGTTGACGTTTCCGGACTCGACC
>CAYTZU010000136.1:0-1841 GCA_964442725.1 uncultured Pseudomonadota bacterium | reverse complement strand
CAAATCCAACTGTTTTGTGTTGAGGGATGATTTTTTCATTCTTTTTGTTGAAACCATATCTCCATTGAGCATCGGCTGCAAAACTAACAGCATATGACTCTTCTGTGATAAGTTTTACCAATGCGCAAGCGCCGGCACCAACTTTAATGTTTCGAACACCAGGATTTGCTTGGAAGAGATATTCTCTCTTTCGTGCAATACCGGTTGGAATGTCGCCTGCAAGCATTACACAAACACTAGCATTGTCTGTGTTAACAACTTTAAGACCCATCAAGAGCTCAATATCATTTAAAGCTGTTTCTTGCAGAACTCTGCCAGAATCAATCTTTAAATATGCCAAAGCGTCTTGAGCACCAGTTGTCACCGTTGAATTTGCAAATCGGTCAGCGGCGGCAGCCATTGTAACTGTCTCACCTCTGAAATATTTTGCAAGTTCATCGTTTGATGTGCTGGAAGCACCATTCTCATATTTCATTGTGAGTTTGTTTCTTTCATGAAGAACTGTTGCGTTCAAGCCAAGCCACAAGCCCTCATAGAAGTTGTCAAGAGCATAGCTCAATCCAGCTCTAGCACCAATTCTCATGTGTTCAGCTTTGTCAAAGGTCATTGTTGCAGCATCGGTAGCTTTTCGACCAAGAACAAAGTAATCAATATAGAATGTGTCTGGAAGGTGTACTGACGAGGCAGCGCCTTCAAAACTTACTGCTCTATTCTGTTTTGGTGACAATCCTTGGGCCATTGATTCGCCGCCTCGGGATCCGGTTGGCATGTAATGCAAGAATCCTGTAACACCAAGTGTAAGATTAATAGCATCATCACTTCTTTCTGCATTGTGCAATCTGCAGAAATCATGTTCAACCCTTGTATTTAAATCAGGAAGATATGCATATGGTCTGTTGTATTCACCATTGACCAATGATGAGCTTGCTGCAAATGCTGACGTGCTAGCCAATAACACGGCAGAAAGTAAACCTTTTATTTTTTGATTCATGAGAATCCTCTCAACCCTGGGTTGATTTTGTAAATCAACAAACTAACTTATCTCTATATTTTTCTAACTTTAAACTCTAATAAAATCAAAAGAAAAAAATCAAACTTTTGCTATGCAAGAAACCAAAAAATTTCTGCAAGCTTAAACCTCCTTTCTTAAAACAAATTTTAAAACCACGAAACCAGACACTTTGTAGTGAGAACAAAAACTCAGTAACTCACACACAACACTCAGCCAAATTAACCACATCAATCCGCCGGTGCTTGATCGATGATGAGTCAAACTCAAGCTCAGTGCAAAATACCATGGTCGTAATGTTAGTCTTATTTGAACCGCTTGACAAGGGTTTCTGCCCTTGAGTTCAACGCTTCAAGATTTGGAATTAAAAAATGATCCTTTTTTAATAGGAAAAAAACCTGTTTAAAAAAGGAAGAAATAAAATAATAAAAAATTTTTATTACAAATTTTTTCAAACTAATTTTTTTCATTGCATTGATTTTTCTTGGACAGAAATATACCATGAATCCGGTTACTCGAATAAATTTGGGGTGAGGGGACCAAAACTATAAAATCTTAGGGGGGTCTACTTTGAAGGATAAAAATGAAGCTGGTAGCTGTACCTTATACTCTCACCTGAGCGTTGTGGATGATCTGATAGAAATTCCCCAAAATATTCTTCGGTTCAATCACAGACCTGAATTAATCGATTTTGTTTTGCAAAAAATTTCCAATGAAAAATGTTTTTCTTTTCATCGAGCCGCTTATTTAGTTGATAATCCTGATTTTAATTTTCTAAAAGGAATCTGTGGCTTCTGCAAAAATAGTAATCCGGCCAATGTTTCAACGATAA
>CAYTZU010000135.1:0-1844 GCA_964442725.1 uncultured Pseudomonadota bacterium | reverse complement strand
CGCGTCATTACGTTGTCGCAATCACATATTACAGGCTTCATTCAAGAATTGTGGTGGCTTGTAGATAATCGAGTGATGGGAACCGATGACGAGGTTGCAACGCTGAAAAGTGAAATTTCTGATCGAATTCAGTTCGATGAAATCTTTAAAAAGATCAAAATCCCAAATTACCCAGATAATAATGCCGGCGAAACTATCGACTCTAAAGTGTTTTTTGAAAAATTATTAAAAGAATTCGACGCTCCAATAACTTTTGCACAAAGACTTACAGACCTTCAGGCAACCGAGGTTTCCAAGGAAGAGCGAAGCAAAAATAGATATTTAAATAAAGCACAATCTTTGGTCAAACTTGTCTCAACATTGGCTCCTACTAAAACAATAGACAGTAACAACGTTGAAGTGAAAAATGACGATTATGTGCTCATAGAAACAGCCATTCTTGAGCTGCGCGCAAAAAAGGCCAACCAACTCTCAAGTATGGCAGCTCAAATTGACACATTAATCAAAACCCTTTCGGCTAAACTAGTTGGACCAGTCGCAGAAAGTGATAAAAGCTATTCAGAGAAAATAACCGATCTTGAATCAAGAGTTTCGGCTTTAACAACGCAAACTCTTGCAAACAACTTTGCACAAGATTTGGGTGAGAGAATATCAGAGCAAACAAAGGCAACAAGCGCAGAAATTGAAAAACTCAAAAAGATTGTCCAGCAGGCTCAATACGACCCAATTTTCAAAGGAAACACATCCTACGACAAAGTTTGGTTTGATCAAAGAATGACCGATTTGACAACTGGACCAAGCTTACTTGCCGTAGTCAACCACATAATGGAAGCCAGAGATTTATTGAGTACAAAACAAAAGGCTACTCCATTAACAAATGATGAAACTGAAAACTTTGTCCAAAAGATTAATCGAGCAATTTCAATGCTTCCAACAGCCCTTCCTGGAGACTCAACCATTACAACACTTGGAAACTTGAAAGATGCAATAATTGGCGCAAAAATCACATTCCTGCCAAAAAGAGCCGCAGAGCTTGATGCTGCATGCGCAAAGATCGACCAAACAATTGTCGATCTGAAAGCAAAATCAGTTGGGCAACCCCATGATTACAGATCAGACCTAGAAGCAAATGGACATCTTCTCGAGGAAATTTATGCATCAACCGATGAGACCGAAAAAACTGCAAAGCGTTCACTATTTTCAACTGGACTTTCTGATTTAATTGAGCGAATTGGCGAAGCTCTTCAGGCAGAACTTGACACTTTAACCGATGTCATTAACGCAGCAAAACGACTTGATACATTCAAAAGTGATGCATCTTTACCTGATGGATATCTCACAAAACTTAAAAATGGGCCTACAGGTGTAAAAATAAGACAATCTCTTAAATCGCTTGAAGGCAAAACAGAATTCACTAAAAGAGAGCTTTCGCTTGTCGTTGAGCTTGCAGCACGAGTCAATAAGAACAAAAGCACAATTTATACAGAAGTGGATGGACAGGCTAGTGGTCAAGTAATATTGAACGATATTGTGGGTTATTTCGAAACAATTCGTAAATTCCCTCTCAAAAATAACAAAAAAGAAAGCGATGCTATCGGCAAACAGCTTTCAGAAATAACAACATTTTTAAGCAATTTTGCACAAGTAGCTGATCAGCGATGGGAGAATTTTTCAGATGACCTCGAAAAAGTTAAAAACCTTCAATTAACAAGCATCCAAGATCTGAACCTTTTCATAGAGACTCTTTCAAATCTTGTTACAAACAAAGTTTATGGAACCCAAACCCAAATAAATGACCTCATTGCAACTTTGACCGGTCCAAGTGTTACAAGCTCAAATGTCTA
>CAYTZU010000134.1:0-1844 GCA_964442725.1 uncultured Pseudomonadota bacterium | reverse complement strand
CTGAATCCTAGGTTATTTAGCAAATTATTAAAATTAAAACCTAGAACTAAAAAAGGACACTTTTGTTCGAAAAATGTAAAAAGTATAAATTGGTCCATTTATAACTGAAATTTTTTGTTCGTGAAATCAAAAAAATGCTTAAATTTTGATATATTCCACTTTCAACTCGATCGTTGAGTTAAAAAATGGCTCTTTTCAAAGAGTGGATTTTTATCTAATGTGCGCGATTTTTGGCATTTTGTCTTGCAATTCAGGCCCCTTGCCAGATTCAGAAATATTGAGATTAAAAAGCGCCTTAAGCTTGATGGAAAGCTCGCTTGAACGGCGAGGTCCCGATGGAAGGGGTGAATTTGTCGATCAAGAAAACAATATTTTGCTTGGACACCGAAGGCTTGCGATTTTGGGCAAATCGGATCTGGCCAGTCAGCCGATCAAAAGTTCGAGCGGTCGGTGGATTTTGAGCTTTAATGGTCAAATTTATAATTATCTTGAACTAGCGGGTGATTTGGGAATTAGTCGAAGTGTTGCCGTTGAGGGCGGGGATAGCCCAGTTTTAGCTGAATTATTTGAGCGCTTTGGTCAGAAATGTGTAAATTTGCTCGATGGAATGTTTGCAATCGCTGCTTGGGATCGCGTAAATAGGCAATTATTTCTACTGCGAGATCGATTTGGGATCAAGCCGATTTATTGGTACTTTGATGCTAAAAATAGGCTTTTTATTTTTGCATCGCAGCTGGGTGCGCTTTTGGCCTCTGGCCTCTTGGACGTTGAGCTTGATCGAGCAGCTTTTGCAAATTTTTTAAAATTTGGTGCTTTGCTTGCCCCGCAGACAATGATTGATGGGGTCAATGTGCTTGAACCAGGCAGCATTTTGAGCATTGATTTCTCTGGCAATCCGATCACTAAAAAATTTTGGCCGACTGAAAAAACTTTTCTGGCAAAGAAAACTGAAATCTTTGATCCAATTATTTTGAGAGACAAATTCCTGTCTTCTCTGGAAAAATCAACGCGCAGTGACGTCCCCTTTGGACTTTTTTTGAGTGGAGGGATCGATTCCTCAGCCATCGCCTGTGGGCTTGCAAAATTGGGATGGACCGGTCTGAAGACCTTCACGCTTGGATTTGACAAATTTAAAGGTACTTTCGATGAGTCAACTCAGGCCAAAAAGCTCTCAAAAAGTTTAGGTTTTCAAAATTTTGTAATGCCCGTCAAAGCGCATGATTTGGCCGATAATTTCCAAGAGTTTGTTCAGGCCTTGGACAGACCTAGCGTTGATGGATTTAATACTTTTTTAGTCTCAAAACTTGCAAGCAAAGAGGTCAAAGTTGCTTTAAGTGGACTTGGCGGTGATGAGCTGTTTTTTGGATATCCTCAGATGCGGCAGTTTATGCGCTTTGGCCAAGGGGTTTCAGGATTTGGTCAAACTTTGCTTCGCGCGGTTGGAAAATTTGCAAAAAAGACGGCCCTTGGACGAAAGATCTTGGAAAAAATGGACTTAAAATTTTTGCCAGCATTTGTTGATGGCAAGGACATTTTTACCTCGACCTTGCTTTCTCGAGAGCTTTTTTCAAAAAAAGAACTTGAGTCTTTGGGCCTTGAAGAAAGAATTGAAAATTTTAGCCCAGCAAATATCGATTTAGTCGATTTGATAAGGCTTTGTGAGTTAAGAGGTTACACTGGGCCAGTTTTGCTTGGCGACAGTGACCTTCTTTCGATGAATTTCGGTCTCGAACTGCGGGTTCCATTTTTAAATAATGAGTTTTTCGATGAGGCTTTGTCTTTAAAAAAAGAAGCTTTGTTCAGCCCATTTTTTGACAATAAATCAGCTTTTTGCCAAGCGCTTG
>CAYTZU010000133.1:0-1868 GCA_964442725.1 uncultured Pseudomonadota bacterium | reverse complement strand
TTGATTATGTCAAACAATCTAAATTGCGATGAATTTTTTGGTAAGGTTCGACTATGCCCTGAAACAGCTTTTTGGTCAGAAAAATACGCAACAGCTTTCCTAAATGTTATTTATCCGACAATTCCAGATGGAACAATTGAAAAATACTTAACCCTTCACTATTTTTTCGATCTCAGGAAAGCATTTTTCATAAATATAAGTTCACCGAGTATGCCGCACGAAAAAAAGCACATAAAGTTGGAATCGCTAGGCAAAGTATTAAATTTAAACGAAAAAGATATCTCTTTATTAAAATTTCTTTCCGACAGAGGTGAAATATTAAAACTTGGACCGATCTGCAAACAGATCGCAAAAATTGCTGCAAATCGTAGATCAGAGATTTTTTATGAGGTTTTCACTTCCAAACCATTGAATAGTCAAGAACGTACAAATGTTATTAAATTTTTAGAAAGGGCCATAGACAAAAAGCCGATTGTCAGCTTTCATAGAGATCAATCCCTTTTATCTGGCATTAGGATTGAGTCAGACTTGCTCCTCTACGAAAAATCTGTCAAATCAAGGTTTAGACGTACCCTTGTAACCTTAAGGTCGATGATACAATGAACAACATCAAAGAACTTGATCTTGTACAAACAATTGAAAATGCGCTTCAAAAATTCCCAGAAGAGCAGTTTCAAGAAGTTGGAACGGTTGTAAAAGTTGTGGACAACGTGGCCAGAGTTTACGGACTCTCAAAGGCCCTTTGTAACGAGTTAATAGAGTTTGAAAGTGGTAGCACCGGCGTTGTGCTATCCCTTGATGAATATTTTGCCTCAGTTGTAATTTTCCAACCGGCAGCAACAGCTGTTCTTGAAGGGGAATCTGTTCGAAGAACAAAAAGTGTGTTGAAAATTGGAGTTGGGCAAAATTTGATTGGACGCATTGTAAATGCGCTTGGAAATCCAACTGATTCGATGGGACCGATAGAATATGAGGATTTTGTCCCGGTCGAAAGAGCTGCTCCAACAATCATGGATCGGGCTTCAATAACGCAACCGCTTCAAACTGGAATTATTGCAATCGACAGCCTTGTTTCAATCGGAAAGGGCCAACGAGAACTCATTCTTGGAGACCGCGGAACTGGAAAAACCTCAATTTTAATTGACACAATAATTGGCCAAAAAGACAAAAACGTTATCTGCATTTACGTTTCCATCGGCAACAAACAGTCCAACACAGCTAAAATTATAAATACGCTCGATCGTTTTGGAGCCATGGACTACACAATAATTGTTCAAGCCGATGCGTACGAATCTGCTCTCAGCCAGTTCTTTGCACCATACACCGGATGCTCAATTGGCGAATATTTTATGAATAAAGGCCGTGATGTTTTAATTGTCTATGACGATTTGAGCAATCACGCCGTTGCCTACAGAGAGCTATCATTGCTTTTAAGACGAGCACCAGGTCGAGAGGCTTATCCTGGCGACATTTTTTATATTCACTCCAGACTTTTAGAGCGAGCCTGCAAGCTTTCGCCAGAAAATGGCGGAGGCTCTTTGACAGCTCTTCCAGTCGTTCAAACACAAGGCGATGACATTTCAGCCTATGTTCCAACAAATTTGATATCGATAACCGATGGGCAGATCATCCTTGATTCCGGGCTTTTCAACAAAGGAATAAGACCTGCTATAAATATTGGAGCCTCAGTTTCTCGGGTTGGCCGAAACGCACAGACAAAGGCCATCAAAAATGTTTCAGCCGCACTAAAACTTGATTTAGCCAGATATGAGGAATTATCAATCTTCTCACAATTTGGATCCGAGCTTGATAAGTCGAGTAGATTATTCTTAGAGCGCGGAAAAAGAGCTATAGAGCTCTTAAAACAG
>CAYTZU010000132.1:0-1975 GCA_964442725.1 uncultured Pseudomonadota bacterium | reverse complement strand
GCAGGAATTGTATTTGGCAATGGTAATTCTGCTTCTTCAACAAATTATGAATTTGCTCCTCAAGTCCAAAATTATAGTGATCCGAGAAATGATTTCGCCATAGAGTTGGACAGAGTTTTTTCACGACCAAATGCCCTCTCTGACCACCTTCCAAAAGGAAAACTTGAAAGCCCCAAAAGCCTCGATTTAGCTCGTGATGAATTAATTTCAGGCTCCCGAGTTCACTTTGCCTCTTGCCAACAGGAGTCAGATCCAACCGATTGTACAGATCCTTCTGATTCGTCCTCTGTCAATCCAAATGGAAATGAAAACTCAAAAAAAACTGATAATAGTGAACAAAGTAAGCAGGATTCAAAAAAAGACTCTAATAAAGAAGAAAAATTAAAAATTTTAGAAGATAACTTTTTTGATAAGACAAAATCCGAAATGACAAATGTTCTCTATAAGGATGGACTTTTTAGAGATCTCTCGCATGAAAGCAATGTCAAGCTTTGTCAAATTGGTGGACATCTTTATGCGCTTGGCGCGCAGCTCATGGCCGAGAAACTGGAGGATTATATTGAGGAAAAAGACGCATTTTTCAATCGAATCCAACTCGACCATGCAACCAACCAAAATATCTTGCGACAACTATCCAAACCAATTTTTCCAGAGGACAAGGCAGTTATAGCAAAACATTATAGTTCGCTAGGGCAGAGCCTGCCTGGAGACCTTTTTCAAGAAGCAAAGGAGGTTAATAGCCTCTGCCTGATGAGAATCCAGAATGCCGTTGAAGAGTTTAAAAAGGGAATGCCTTTGCCAAAAGATTTCCTTCGACAGTTAACCGAAGTTGAATGGCAAAAATTAATTAATCATGGCATAAACACACTTGGTTTGGCTGTTGAAGCCAATACTTATTTGGTTTCAATGCACGAATTCACAAATGTTGCCACTCGAGTTGGTTATCGAATGGGCTATCAGGACACGATGGAAAGAAATAGCCAAGAAATTGGAAAGTTAAAAGAAGAAATTGCTCAAAAAAACAATGAAATCAAAGAATCAAAAGTCGTCATCGATGATTTAAAAAATAAACTTGAGACAACCGAGGCGCAAAACAAAAATAATTCAGCATTTTCCGGTCTAGTTGCAAAAAAAATTGGCACAAAAATTAATGATTTAAATAAAACTGTAGAAACCTTAAAGGCTGAAAATGCAGCACTTTCAAAAAAAAATGAATTGCTTTCTCAAAACGCCAAAGCCCAAATCCCAGCCCTTTTGTCAGTTCTAAAAAATAAGCAACAAAATCTCCAGACACGATCAAACCCAGTCGAAGAACAAACTCATGCTTTAAGCGATTCGAAGCCATCTTCAGAGGTCGATCTATCACCATCCAGCAACCGAGGACCAAATTTTGAAGGCAAAAATCCAAGTATTTATCAACAAACCATACTTGATGATGAAAAAGATAGCCGGATCAAGCAGCTAGAGGCCAGAATTCAGGAGCTTGAAAATGTAGCGGCCATGGAAAAGAAGGTTCAGCCAATTTTCTTATTAAATAATGGCAAAGGAGTTGTGCCTCTAAAAGATGAGGGGACTTTAAGCAAGGCTTATGAAAAGGGGATCCAAGATGGACAATTGCTGTTATTGGAAAAGCAAGAACAAAAAAGAGAAGAACTGCGGATAAATGGAGACAATGCACTCAATGAGTTTGAAAAGGAAGAACTAATTGTCGAAAACTTAAGCCTTAAAGACAAAAATCAACTTTTAAGTGAATCATTAAAAGAACTAAAATCAACATTTAGTAACTTGTTTATGGGGGTAGACAATGAAGAAAGTTCATAATAAAGGTTTTCTATCAATATTTATATTTTCAAATATTTTTGCTTTAGAAAAGCCTGAATCAGCAAAGCCAGATGAATTTAATTGGAAATATGTAACTCTTAACAATGAAGCGGATCCCGAGGCTAGGCGTAAGGAAATGAATTATTGGTACGAC
>CAYTZU010000131.1:0-2026 GCA_964442725.1 uncultured Pseudomonadota bacterium | reverse complement strand
GTCCGGCCGGGTGAAGATGATCCAGATGGTTCCGATGACGTTCCTTCGTCAACGATTTTGCGGTAATTTTGACAAAACTCATCAAACTCGGCTTTAAATGGTTCTTTATCATGTGTTTCTTTGCTTTTAGGTATTTTTGGCTCACGCAAATCTTTATTTTTTTGCATCTGTGGCATCTTTTAACAAAGCCTCCAAAAAATTTAGGTCATATTTTTCAAACTTAAAAATGATTCAACCTTTCCAAGATCGAGAAATTCAAACTCTCCTTTGACCAAAAAGCAGGCTGCGCCGGCCTGAATGATTGCTTTATCAAAGGATATATCTGGCAAATCATGAAATCCTGAACCATTTTTTAGAAAATTTTTAAGGCCTAAGAATAGGCTCGGACAAAGTTTTTCAAAATTTTGTATAAATGTTTTGACTCGGCCAACAAAAATTCCACTATTAACCCAACAGCCTTTTTTTATTAATTCTTCAAGGTGTTTTTCCAATGGTTTTTCGACAAAATAATCAATTTCGTGACCATCTTTACCAATAATGTATCCGAGCTGGCTATCAAGCTTTTCAAACTTGCACCCGATTAAAACTAGGTTATTTTGCTTGGCTAAATCAATTGCCCGACGCATCGATTGATTAAATTTATCTTGGTCATCAATCCGATGATCACAGGGCATGAAAACAGCAATTGTTTCCTCCTGGCCTGACATTGCCAAACGCAAGCAGGCAAGCCCAATTGCCGCAGCAGTATTTTTTGAACATGGTTCGGGAGAATAAAATTCAATGAAATTACCAAACAACTTTTCTGCCTGATTTAAATGCTCTTTGCCCAAAATTAATCCAATTTTACCGTTCAAGCCATTGATTCGAAGGACCGTTTCCTCTATCATCGTGCGACCTGATGGCAGCATTAAAAACTGCTTTGGCAGCCCGTTGCTGATTGAGGCCAATCGCTTGCCATTTCCACCGCACATGATTAAAAAAAATGGCCGATTTTCAGGCATGATAAATTCCAAATAAAATTAATCATGAAAAACAAAGAAATTTTAAATGAATAATGGGAAAATTGATAATCGAATAAAAATTTTGTTTGTTCATCATGGCAAAGGAATCGGAGGAGCCAGCCTTTCATTGCTTTATCTGACCAGCAACCTTGATAAAACAAGATTTCAGCCAATTGTTTTATTTATGGCCGATTCAGAGGCCGTTGAACTTTTTAAAAATAATAATATTCAAACTTTGGGCCCAATAAATCGATCCGATTTTTCTCATACAAAAATATGGTGGTTTCGCGTTTATCATGTCCATCACCTTGTAAAAGCCTGTTTTGACAGTTTCAAACTCTTATTCGGCCAGGCAAACACAATTTTAAATAAAATTAAACCGGACATAATTCACTTGAATACAAGCAGCCTTTTTGCATGGGCTATCTGCGCCAAAAGACTCAAAATTCCAGTCGTTTGGCATATTCGCGAACCGCTCAGTTCCGGCTACTTTGGCCTACGTAAAAAATTGACAACGCTGGCGGTAGAAAAATTTTCAAATGTCATCGTCCCAATTTGCAAAAATGATGCTCAGCCATGGCAAAAGTGCCCCAAAACACAAATTGTTTATAACGCTGTTCCAGCCGATAAATTTAGGCAAAAGGCAAGCACAAAAAGTCCGGAGCAAAGTGTGCTTTTTTTGGGTGGTTTAAGTCTGGAGAAAGGAACACTTTTATTGCTTCAGGCTTTTGGAAAAGTGCTTGAAATTGCGCCACAAGCAAATCTAATAATTGCTGGAAATTGGAGCCCAAAAGTTGGAATTTTTGGAACAAATTTTGGTCTAACTCCATGGCATTTTTACTGCAAAAAAACACTCAAAGAATTAGATAAAATTAAGGCCTTCGTTCAAATTCTTGGAGTCTGCAAAAATGTTGAGGATTTAATAAACTCTGCAACACTTTTGGTCTCACCCTTTACCGTTGGACATTTTTCAAGACCGGTCATTGAGGCCGGTTTTTTTGCCAAGCCGGTCGTTGAATCAAATC
>CAYTZU010000130.1:339-2071 GCA_964442725.1 uncultured Pseudomonadota bacterium | reverse complement strand
AAAAAGAATCTGCAATTGCGCCAATTGAGGCTCTTTTTGAAAACAATGAATTCGAAAAACAATCAATTTTGGCAAAAACAAAGAGCAAAAAAACTAAATTGCTGGACAGTTGATCCCTGGCCAGTTTTGAAGGCACAATCTTAAAAAAGATTTAGAATTGAACAATTATTTTTTGAGATTTTATTGTGCCTGAATTTATAAAAACAATTTTTGGGTTTTTCCTGCTTGCTGTGGGATTTTATTACTTTTTAGATCTTAAGTCAGATGTTGAACCAGATCGAGTAAAACAGTTTTTGGAAGAAAAAAAGAAAAAGTATAAAAATGTCACTGACAGAAACAGGCAAACAATTTTAGAGGAATTAAAGATCGAGTTTACTCAAGATGTATCTCTGTTGCGTGAGGTTTCCAAAAAAATAGTTTCAGGAGAGATTGGTTCGGGTCGAGCCAAGGATTTTGAGGGAGTGGTGATGCGTGCGGCCATGGCAGCCTATGGCCAGATTATTCCATCAGAACTCCATGGAAGTTTGTTGGGACTTAAGGGTTTTGTGCGAGACTCTTTGAAACAGTGTCTTGAGTGGCCGGTCACAACTCAGGAACTTTTGGAAATCCAGAAAACGGCCTTAACTGAGGCGGAGGTTAAAGCCTCAGTGCGATACGTGAATAGTTCCTTTTTTAAATATTTGGTCAGTGGGCCGTTTAAAAGTCAGATTCGGCCAGATCGATATTCGGAGCGAAAATATTTTGACAGATTTGACCAAGGAACTTTGCTTGCAAACGGAGTAAGACTTTTTTCTGATGTTTCTGATTTTGGCATAGGTGTTCCCTCGCTTCTTGTATCGTTGGGTTTGGCTTCTGCGGCGATCGCCGTTCCAACAATTGCCTTTGTTCCAATTTCGGCAACTTTCTTTGCTATCGGCCTTGCCTCAATTGCGACCTATTATTCGATAATTTTTACTCAAAACAGAATATTCAAGCTCTTGGACGTTTTGAGTGAGCGACTTGAATCAAAAACCTATTTTTTTGAATTAAAGACGGCCGAAGTAACGCCACTTGAGCAAAGCATGTTATTTTATGGACTGGCTCCACAAAGGCTGAGAAATCTGAAAAAAAATAGAGCTTACGCTGTTTACAATGGAGTTTCCGCCGTTGTTAGAAGTATTTTGAATCGAATCAATGCAAGTGAGACAAAACAGGCGGAGCTCGATAAGTTTTATTCAATGGTTAATTCGATGAAAAATCCACCAAAATATTTAAGTAAAGAGGCCGCAGCTCGGTCTAAAAAGCAGTTTAATAAGCTCGTTTTTTCTGTAATTAATTCAAATAATTATCTGGGCAGCCATGATTATCCAATTTACATGGCTGTCATGCGTGCGCTTGATGTTTCGCCGATTGAGGCAGGAATCATGCCGATGGCCATTAAATTTATTCTCAAAAAAGGCGATTTAAGGGAGTCTATACGTGATAAGTTCCAAACGGCCTTGCCAGAGGCACAAATGGCATGGTAGGTGCAGAATTTTCATTTTTTTAAAGTTTTGGGTCAGTTTTGCCAATTTTTGTAGTATTTCCGCTCATTATTGATTAAATATCTAAAAGTATTATTTTTGAGGTTGTGTGTGTGAATTTAAATGTAACATTGCCAGTATTTGGTAACAACAATGCTTAATTCCAGAATGATTAAGAAACTTAATCTTTTAAGTTTGGCAATATGCATATTTTTTAGTTCCTATTTATT
>CAYTZU010000130.1:0-329 GCA_964442725.1 uncultured Pseudomonadota bacterium | reverse complement strand
CAACCTGGAAGGTTCACTTTGTTCAAATTTATACCGATATTCTTTATCCCAGGGAATTTCACACGTTTCATATTTTGCTCATAATGCCACTCACCTTCTAGTTTCTGGAGGACACGGGGACATTTTCTTGGGTCATAACTTTTCAGGTGATAAGAATAAGTTCTTTAAGGTTTGCCGCGTAACGGTTTCTACAACAGTTGGTACTGAGGTTACAGACAAACTGGGAAAGGTAGATAAAACAAGCAAAACTCTCGAATCTTTTTTTAATGTTTACTTGAGTAAGGTTCTTCTTTCGACCTCTCCGGCTGGTGGTGTTGCGATTCATTACA
>CAYTZU010000129.1:0-2182 GCA_964442725.1 uncultured Pseudomonadota bacterium | reverse complement strand
ATGGTAGCTTAAGAAAAGGATGCGAATTATCAAAATTAGCACCCATTTCTTTGAGTTTATTGTCTAATTCATTAGGTTTTTAAAACCTGTCGTAGGTGGTGTTTCGATAGCGGTGACAGCCTCCATATCAACTCTTTTACTTATGATTTGGCCTTCGACCTTTACCTTTACCTGTTTTATTACCACGATGACTTTTTTTGCCTTGAGGTTTGGGTGAGGAGTTTTGGATGACTTCTGGATCGTTTGACGTGGCCGATGCATCGTCATTTTCTGATTTCGCGGCGCGCCTTCTTCCAAGTTCTTTCAAGAGGGCTTCTCTTTTCAAGTCCGATGCGTGTGGGTCCTGGTCATTAATTGCTGGGCCTCTTGTCTGGAAATGATATGTAATTAGCTCGTTGGCTTTTGCCCAGAACTTCTCATGAATTTTATTCATTTTAGAGAGTGTAACGGCGTCTAAAGAACCAGTTTCCAAAGCTTGTTGTTTTGCGATAGTGAATTCGTCGATAGTTTTTTTTCCAAGCTCGATGACAGGACTATATTTTTTTAACAAATCGTTAGCTCTTAGCGCATTTGCATCACAACTTTCCATAGAGCAACAAGCTTGGAGTGGCCCTATAAATTGTTTAATTTGTTCAATAAAAAAATCCATTAGTTGTACGAATCCTGCAGCTGTAAATACCAATTCAAAAGATGGTTGAGTGGGCTTTGGCGGCATTGAATAGGCGCTGTTCATAGATAAAAGCATTAAAAATGAGCATAGAAAAATGTTTTTATTAAAAATCATGGAGCTTTGTCCTCGTGGTTTAAAAGCGTACTGTAAACTACTAATGTCATTTAAAATAAGGGAAAATAAAGACTTTTTTCTAAAAAATCAAAAGATAGTTGGGAAATTTAAATGTAGATTTTTGCCTTTTCAGTATTCGCAAGAAGCGTTTGTAGGCGCTATTTGCTTAATCAAGCACTAAATGTTTGGCTCAAAAGTCATTGTAATAGATTATTCAATTTTTCGTGTAAAATGTTTTTAATGAGGCATGTTTTTAATCTTTTAATCTTATTTTCAGTATTTGAAATGCAAACGTTAGAGTCATTAAATAATCCTAAAAATGTAGCAATAATCCTTTCTGGCTGTGGATCGGGAGATGGTTCGGAAATTCGTGAGGCAATTTATGCCTTGACCGCCTTTGAGGAGCTTGGATTTGAGGTTAAATTTTTTGCCCCAAAAAAGGCTCAATCTTCGGTTATTGATCATTTGACTGGAAAAGAGGCCTCTGAAACTCGAAATGTTTTGACCGAGTCGGCCAGGATCGCTCGTGGCGCTATTCAGCCAATTTCAGAATTGGACACGGAAAACTTTGCAGCATTGGTTTTTCCTGGCGGTCTTGGAGTTGCAAAAAATCTGTCTGATTTTGCTACGCTAGGGCAGGAGATGAGCGTTGATGTTCAGGTGTCATCAAAAATATTAGAATTTCACAGCAAAAAAAGCCTATTGGAGCCATCTGTATTGCGCCGGTCATAGTGGCCAAAGTTTTGGGCTCAAAAAAGGTCGTTTTAACGGTGGGTCAAGCAAATTCACAAATTTCGGCCTCATTTAAAGCCTGGGGAGCTGTTCACAAAGATTGCCAAAAAGGCGACTGCATCGTTGACGCCCAAAACTTGGTCGTTTCAACGCCGGCTTATATGTACACAGACTCAAAAACCTATCAAGTTTTGGCTGGCATCAGGAAAATGGCCGAAAAGATTTTAAAAATCATTGAGTCTGGAAAATGCACACAGGTCCAGCCTAAGGAAATAGGATCAAGTCGAAGTAAAAAAAACATTAATATTTAAATTGAGTTTTTATGACAAAATCTATTATCTCCCTCTCATAGCATTTGCCCAAAGACCTGAGACCAAGCTCCAATAACCTAATATCTCGGCAACTTCATCCATCCACTCCCCCCATGAAAGCTTTTTTTCTGGCGTTGGCGATTGACGCCATTTTAAACGCAGTTTTTGATCGCTTTGTTGTGAGCAACCGCTCCAAAACGCTGGATCTGAATACTTCAGGGGCACATCAGGTAAAATTGCGTAAAAAATATATGTTATTATTCTGTGGAAATCCTTCCTCTGCCAATAAGGATGTTCAGGTGGAGGGCTCTCTTTAAGAGTCTCACAAAAAGTGATCTCCTTTGCTTGAATAGGC
>CAYTZU010000128.1:0-2204 GCA_964442725.1 uncultured Pseudomonadota bacterium | reverse complement strand
CTCGCACACTCATTACAACTTCGCTTATAGAGTTAGCTATCTCATCGGCAGCCAATTTTAGATCAGCATTCGCTCTTTCAACCGAGGGAATCTCTTCTGTAACTTTGATAGGCTTTATTTGCTGCGATTTATCGCTTAATTTTTTTGATTTCTTTATTTTTTTCTTAGTTTTTCGCTTTGTTTGGTTTGTAGCTTTAATTGTATTTTCACCATCAACTTGCTTGAATTTAGGCGCCAGAGTAGGCAGGCCCTTTAATGAAGCAGGATCAAAGCTTTTTGCTTTTTCTCCACTTATTTCTCTACTCGGCAAACCTCTTAATCTTTCAAACTTTGAAATTTGATCATCAGAATTGTCGCTATTCATAGGGTTTATCATTCCTTGTTGTTCTTTGTTTGCTGTCAATCTTTCTGACAAACTAGGCCACCCATCTTGAACTTCGTCAATTTCAATTGATGGTCTACTTTTTCTAAACCCGGTTTGTGGTTGTGGTACTTGAATTTCATCAATTTCGATTGATGGCCTATTTTTTGGCCCATATAAATTTGGAATCACCAAAATTAAACATTGAATGACCACTAAATTCTTCAAATTCATAAAAACACCCCTTTTCACGAAAAATGTAGGCGTCCAATAAAAACTAATTTCGTAAAACAATGAGGGATTTATATCTTTGATAATTATTAGCTTTAAGGTCAATGTTTTTGCTTTTCAATAGCCACTATTCTACAATTTTTGACACTTTTCGATGAAAATTGATTGCAAAACTATGAGCATAATCTCGAATTGCAATTAAAATTGCGTGATGCGGTTTTTTAGGATCCAGTTTTACCCCAAAACTTTCATTTTTTGCACAAAACAAAATCTCTTCTTGTTTAGCCAGCGAGGCAAGCGCAGTGTTACCAACAAGATCAAAAACAGCGTTTTTCTGCCCTTTTCCACCCTCAATTAAAACAAGATCGGGCATCTCTTGGGTTCCATTTTTGTATCGCCGAGAGACAATTTCACGCAAACAGGCGTAATCATCCTGCCCAACGACCGTTTTTATATTAAAATGTCTGAATTGAGTCTTATCAGGCTTTCCAGCAACAAACCTGACGCATGATCCAACGACAAAATGTCCCTGATGATGAGAAATATCGAAGCAATCGATCGTTACAATCGGTTTTTTGGAACCAACCATTGCCGCAATTTTGGCCGGAACCTTTTTTAAATCATCGATTTGAGCCCGAACAGTTGCCATGCAAAGAGATACAAATTCTGGACCAATGCCCTCGGAAATTCGATCAAAAATTGCAACTTTATCCTTTGTTCCATGCCACTTTTCCAAAAATGATTCAAGGCTTTCTTTTTCATGGACTGGAAAGTTAGTAAAAATGCTGTTGGGGCATGCAAAATCTGAATAATATCGCTGTAAATACTCCTCTGGATCAATGTTTTGGCCGGGCAGAGAAATCCACAGTTCATTTTTTTTAACAATCCCGGCCTTGGAAATAAACATCTCTAAAAAATTATGCTCCTCTTGCCAAATCCAAATGTGTTTTTCGTCCTTGGCAAGCGATAAGTTTTTATTTTTAGAAATTCCGGCCTCAATGGCTAGCCTTGACTCTCTGATTTGATCGATTTGATCTGAAAGTATTTTTGATCGTTCAAAGGTCAAAGCCTTGTCACTTTCAGCGATTTGATTTTCAAGCTCGGCAATTATTTTTTCCGGCCCAAGCATTAAAAGTCTTTTAGCCCGCTCCAGACGCGAAAGATAGGCCTTTAAATCAAAGTCTTGGCGACAGGAACCGGAGCATTTTCCAATGTGAAAGTACATGCAGCCATTTTTTATTTTTTTATGACAAATTCTGAGCTTGAAAATATCGGTCAATGTCTGGAAAATTTGTCGGGCCTGGCTTCGATTAATAAATGGACCAATTACAAGCTCATTTTTGCTCGCTTGATCAATATTTCTGGTCAAAACGAGCTCTGGAGGATTTGTTTTTGTAAAAACGAAATATAAAAATGGCCGACCGGCCTTGAGCATTATGTTAAACCGTGGCTGGTGATTTTGAATCAATTGGGCCTCTAAGATCATCGCCTCAACTTGATTATTTGTCTGGCGAAAGTCGATTTTATCGGCCAATTCAATCATCGTGTCCAGTTTCCAGTCATTTGGATTAATTCTTGAATAACTCGAGACACGTTTTTTTAATGATTTTGC
>CAYTZU010000127.1:0-2283 GCA_964442725.1 uncultured Pseudomonadota bacterium | reverse complement strand
TGCTTTCTTGCGAGCAAGAGGAGTCGGCTCAATCCGGAGACCAATTTGACATCTTAAAATTTTCAAATTTTTTACAGCAGCTTTCAAATGATGATTTTTATCTTTTAGCTAACGCCTTTTTCCAAAAACCAGACATCTGTCAACAAATACTCTCTGTAATTGAAAAAGAATCTATTCGACGCAGAGAACAACCAAAACAACTGAAATCCACAAAATCGCGCAAAACTACGCCTTTTCCATTTCCACTAACAATTGAAATCCCACAAACCGCTCCATCAAAGCATTTGAGCGTTATTCCGACAACACACAAACGCCCCGTCATTTCCCCAAAAAAAATGCTTGTAAATCCACCTCCACAGCGGCTGACCTCTCAAATCATAAGAGAGACCAGTTTTGGATCAGCAGAAAAATCCATGCAAACTTTGCCGCCAGCCTCAGAACTTTGCCAACAAGAAACTCAATCTTATCCTTCAACGCCTGGAATTATGTTGGAAAAACCATCATTTGATGCACACAACACCTCAATGTCAACAGTTGTGCCTCTTGAGCCAGCGGAAGGCATTTTTATTGAGGATTTTGATGCGGTTTCAAATGATTCACCACCCACAGTCTTGACGAATGCGGCAAAAATTATTGCTGGAATTGGTGTTGTTAGCTCCTTTGTTGCCTTTGCGCTTAACTCAGAGGGCAAAGACGCAAAGAGTAGATCAAAATGTAAATTTGGTACTAAAAAAAATCGATTAAATAAACTTTTGATTTTTATTGGCCTAATCTCTTTTGCCTCAATAATTGGATGTCTTTGCTACAATAAACCAATAAAAAAGATCTGCGCTTAGATCTCCAATTTTAAAATCAAAGGATTTGTTGGATCAGACAAATGTCTTATTTCAACCTCCATGAGTGACGGGTCGGAAAAGTATTGCGCACTCAGTTTTTTGTAAGATCGAAAGGCCTCGTCATCACCTTTGCCATTCGAGGCTCTTGCCAAGAAAAAGCCATAAAGTTTTGAAAGCTCTGCCTTGATCTGGTTTTTCTTCAACTGACTAAATATTTTGCCAAAATTCCCCTCGATATTAGCTGAACTCAATTGTTGATGACTATTTTCAGTCCTTTTAACCATTTTGCTGGCAAGGTGATCATCATTGATTAAAACTTTTAGAGATTCATCAAGTCGGCCCTTTCCGGTTTTAAGAACCGATTCAGTCAATTTTTCAAGATTATAATCGGCCACCAATCGCAAATATTCAACCTTTTTGTCCTGACTTAAAAGATCTCCTTGGAGGCCAAGGCTTGAGAGAAGCGATTGAACCTTTGATTTAAACTCGACAACTTTGGCATCCCTTTGTTCAAGCTCCTTGTTTAAAGCTAAAATTTGATCTCGACTTTCCACCGCTTCTGACCTCAATGAATCGGCCAGTTTGTTAGATTTGCCCAGTTTTTCAACAAGAGTTTCGACCTCCTCTCTGAGCTTTGCATAATCAGCCTTTGCCAAATTTAATCGCTGATCCAATTGCTCAGAAACCTTTTCATCCTCAAACTTAACGCCTGAAGCAAACTGTAATTCTAGGTTTACAACCCTGTCGACAAGCTCAGCCTCACGCTTAGTCAGTTCTCTGGCCTGATCCTTGAGTGAAAGTAGGTTATTTTCACTACTTTCAAGTTTTGATTTGAGAGCCTCATTTTTTGATGTCAAAGTTTCATTGGAATCATATAATTGATTAATCGACTCTTTTAGCAAATCTGTCTCGGTCTGGGCGAGCTCAAGCTGTTTGACAAGCGCTCTTTCATTGTCACGCATGCTCAAAATTTGTGAATCAAGCTTTTCTATATTTTTGGCAAGTAATTCCGAGGCTTTTCGCTCCTTTATTTCCTCCTTGGTGGGCTTTTCTGAACTCAGCTTTGCTTCTCGAATTCCCTCAAGAGTGGCCTGTGCAATTTTAAGCTCCTGAAAAACAGCACTAAATTTGCGCTTCTGATCGATTAAATCGGCCATCATAAGCTCGGTTTTTTTACCAAAATCGGAAATCTTTTCATTTTTCAATGCAATTTTGTCCTCAACGGTGGCCTTAATTTGACTGAGCTTGCTTGCGTATTTGAGCTGCTCGGCTTTTAATTTATCAAAAAGCTTTTCAACCACCTCTCGAGAAGCAATTTTTTTATTTTCAAACTTTTACCATATATTTTCTATATTTTTTTTTTTTTTTTTTAAAAACAAAAAAAAAAAAATTTTTTTAATTTTTTTTATTTGGGTTTTGGGGTTTTTGGGTTTTTGGGGTTTTGGGG
>CAYTZU010000126.1:0-2315 GCA_964442725.1 uncultured Pseudomonadota bacterium | reverse complement strand
AAAGGATGTGGTCAGAATCCAGAAGAATGGGCAGATTACAAATTTTGGATCTGACCCTTTTTCTCCTCTTGAACTTCAGCTCAGCGGTGGGGCCAGAATTCAGCCACCGGTACGAAGAAGGAAAAAAACAGTCAAACCAGTAAGACTTATCTCAATTCCAGATTTCACCGACACTGAATACACCGACAACATTAAAAAAACCGACATAATTTATGTCTCAGGGGTTGATAACAAAATCATGATAACTGGAAATTTCCAAATCTCAGGCAAAATTGTGATGGACGAGGGCGCCGAATTAATCTTCGAGTTTGATGACTCAGTGGACACCCCTAAAGCAATAAAATTTGCAACAATTTTGGATGATGGAACCAAAGGACTTGTCCTACCAAAAAGCTCAAGCTTGATTTTCCGTGGTGCTGGGCAGGTTATCTTTGATGATAAAACAAAAATTGAGTTTACTGGTGATGATCCAACGCCGATTCTAGTTTCTGGAAACAATCAAACCTTTGAAGACAATCGACCAAGTTTAATTTTCAAGGATTATTCAGAACTTGCAATGGATCTTGGCGAAAGAGTTGAGTTTTTTGGTAAAGGGCAAATTCTCTTGCAAAATAATGCAAGCACACGAATTGCCTATGGTCAACTTGTAATTGGTGCAAATCCTGATGACAACTTCAATTTAACAACCGATCGAAAGTCATCGATTAAACTCGGAAACATTGGAAGTACACTGACTACCACGCCAGAAAGAGCAGGCGCTCGCTTTTCAATTGCTGAGGGCGATTTTTCGATTAAATTTGATAAACAATCGATTTTACAGATAAATAATGATGGCGTCTTTGAAGTGGCTCTTGACCGCGGAATTTATCAAAATGGGCATATTTCAGAGTTTATCTTCAATGATAAATCAACGCTGGAAATTCAAGAAGGTGGTCGACTGGCTCTTGCTCAAATATCGATGAATGAATTGGGCAACATAGACTCAAACTTTTCATGGGATAATCTTGATGGATCAGTTAAAGGAAACGGAATGGTCGCCTTTTACACAGAGACCTATTCAACACCTATTTTTGAGGGAAGCATCCAAGACAAGCAGTTTAAATTGCAGGGCAGCAGTTCTTTGGCAATTTGTAAGGAACTGGTGAGAAAAACAAAAACCGGATTGATTAAAGCTGCCGATTTCACTGATTTGAGCGGCCAGTATCAGGTCATCTTGCGTAATAACGTAATCGTGGATCTTGAATCCACCGATATCATCAGACGTGAGGATCCAACGCTTGGAACAGTCTTTGGAACTGACGGAGCCGGAATCCGATTTGCAATTCTCACAACTGGGGAGCGGCAGGCTTTGACCTCATCACTTTAATTGAATTAGAAGGACTTTGAGCTTGAATTGCCTCTACTTTGAGACTTTTTTGATTCAGGCTCAAAATTTCTTCCTTTGAAAGCAATCTCGATTGCCCCAATGGAAGGCTTTTTAGGCTCAAACCAGCAAACTCAATTCGCTCCAATGTTTCGACAAAATGCCCAATTTGTAGGAAAATCCTTCGAACTATACGATTCCTTCCACTGTGCAATGAAACGATAATACGTCGAAATCCACCTCTGTAGGCAAATTTCGCACTATCAACCTTTATAAAGCCATCATGCAAAAATAAACCTTTCCTCAACTTTTCAAGATCAGCACTCGTGGCATTTTTGCTCAAGGTGACAAAATAAGTTTTTTTGATCATAAACTTGGGATGCGAAAGCCTATAAGCTAAATCACCATCATTGGTGAACAAAAGTAGGCCTCGACTCATCAAATCCAGCCTTCCAACTGGATAAATCTTTCCACGCAAGTGTTTTGGCAACAAATCCATAACCGTTTGTCGATTTTTATCATCGCTGGTCGTGGTAATGAAGCCCTCAGGCTTATTTAAAACTAAATAAATTTTCTCGCTTGGTTCTGTCAAACCAGATAAAGCCTTGCCATTGACAAAAACCTGGCTCCCAGAAGCAACTTTGATTTCGGGGCTAACAACAACTTTCCCCGAAACGGTCACACTTCCAGCCCTAATCAATTTTTCTGCAGCCCGACGAGAAAAAGCGCCCGAATTGGCAATAAACTTTGAAAGACTAAACTCTGGAACCATCTTTTTTAAGTGCTTTTTAGCGTTTTCACCTGTGTTTTAATGGAAATAACTTATAATTTTTATTATAAAGAGGCAAATTTATCGCGCTTTTCACATCAAATCACCTTTTTACAACTTTTGATTTGTGTAATTAATAAGATTGTCGATCCCATTTCCAATTAACCCACAAACAAGGGACTC
>CAYTZU010000125.1:0-2337 GCA_964442725.1 uncultured Pseudomonadota bacterium | reverse complement strand
CAAAAATAAACAATCTAATTAGCAAAAAGATGTCCCTTGATCAAGAAAAAGAGGCTTGGGCAAAAGAATATGAAGGCTTATCTGAAAGAAACTTGGTAAATATTATTGAAAAAGTATTGCAAGAGAATAAAATCGAGCTGGATCAGCCTTATAAAGATAGTTTGAAGACAGTACAAATTCCATTTGAGGAAGATTTCATAGAACAACAAATAACAATAAGAACGGAAAATCTCAATTTGAAAAATTTTATTAATCTTATAGATTCACTGCGCAAGGAAAATTTTGTTATGTTCAGGGAAGTTAAAATAGAAAACAAGGGAAAAACCCCAGTCTGCCAAGCCTTAGTTACTATGCGAAAGAAAAAATAACTTGGAAAGACCGGTACAAGCAACGAGTTATAAAGCATGTTTATAAAAACTTTATTTATTTTCTCCTTGTTAAGCATTTCATCTTTTTGTTTTCCTGCTGGCATACTAAATCAAGTAGGGGAAAACAGTCCTGTGGCAAATGACATCGAAAAAACCGATGATCAAATTCCTCAAAAAGATGAGAATTTAATTGAATTAAATTTCCAAAATGCCTCAATTGGAACGATTTTGGAATCCTTGGCCTCTCAAAAAGGATTAATTTTAATCCCGCCAGGGAAGGAATTTACTGAAAAAAAGATCTCTATGACGACCAGAGATCCAATGAGCCTTGATAAGGCTTGGGATGCTCTCATGACAATGATGGAGATCAATGGCTTCAGACTTGTTCGAAGCGGAAAACCGGAGATCTGCAAAGTTATAAGTCTAAAAGATTCAACCTTTGAGCCAATGAAGGTTTTTTCTTCGATTGGCAACGGGAAATCATTAAAAGATCTGCCCGATTCAGCAGAGCCAATCACGTACATTTATTATATGACAAACATGAAAGCCGACCAGGCCTCAAACATAATTTCAGCAATGACAGGTGAAAAACCATTAATTTTCGCCGATCTTGATATTTGTATAATCAAAGGCGCCAGCTACCGAATAAAGTCGGCAATTGAAATCATTGAGCCTTTTGATAAAGAACAGCTCAAACAATCGATGTACACAATCACTCTCAAGTACACCGCCCCAGAGGTCGTTGCCAAGTTAATCACCGAAGAAATAATTGGAAGTAAAGGTGGCGATGGACAAAGAATTCGCTTTATTAACACAAATAAACGAGATGTGAGTTTTTTATCCTCAAGCGTACGGATAATTCCTGATCCAAACCACGGGACATTGATTCTATTGGGACAGGATAAACAGATCAAAAAAATACGAGAGTTCATCGAAAAGTTCATAGACGTTGATTTTGGAACCGATAAATCAAGAATAAAAATTAAAGAAATAAATTACAGAAGTGCAGAGGATCTGCAAAAAACATTATCTAGAATCATTCAAGCAGCAAATCAGGGTGCTCCTGGACGCAACACCTCATTTCGAGATGTCAAAATAGTTGCCGAAAGTCCATCGGGTGGCGGCGGCCGAGGTGGTGGAGGCGGAAGTTTTGGAAATGGGAACCGACTGATCATTTCATGCGACCCAGAGGACTGGACAAAAATAAACTCTTTGATTGAAAATTTAGACACACACAAACCACAAATTGTCCTTGAAATCATGATCGTTGACGCATCGCTTAGCCTTACAAAGGCCCTTGCAGGTCATATTCGAGATACAGGAATTGGAATTTTAGGCAAAAACACTGGATGGGCTTTGAACAACATCGGAAAAAGCGACAACATAACAGATGGTTGGCAGTCTTTGGGTCCGGCAATTGATGCTTCAAGGAAAGAATCATCTGGAGACTCAATGATAACATTTGGAGACTCGACAAAAAATGATGGGAGCGGGCTTTGGGGTCTTTTAAAGACAACATTAAATGAGAGTAATTCAAACATCATTTCTCAGCCTTTTTTGGTCGTCAACAATGGCGAAAAATGTGATTTTTCAGATTCAACAATTTATCGTGTTGCCGGAGAGCTATCCTCGAGAGGCCAAATGCAGGTTCAAAAACAGGAAAATGCCTCTGCCAGCAATACAGTTTCCGTCGTTCCAAGAATAAACTCAGCTGGTATTGTCGATATGTCAATTAATATCTCCGTTGAAGAGTTTATCCTGGGCACAAATATAACCAGTGGAACTGATAAGAATACACGAAATCTTGAAACCAAAATCTGCATGTCCATCGGTGAAGTACTTGTTCTTGGAGGCCTTTCAAAGAAGAAGAATGGTTTAAAGAAGCAATACACACCAATTCTTGGAGAAATCCCTCTTATAGGTAATTTCTTCAAAGCAAAGGATACCCAAGATAATGAGCAAACGCTTT
>CAYTZU010000124.1:0-2339 GCA_964442725.1 uncultured Pseudomonadota bacterium | reverse complement strand
ATTTCCGAGTTTAAAAAAAGTTGATCTGACCAAGATTATTTTATGTTGCAACTAAAAAATCTTTCCCTTTCCTTTGGACAAAAAGCGATTTTTGATCAGATCTCGCTCAACATCAACAGTGACCAAAGAATTGGTTTGATCGGTAGAAACGGCGCTGGAAAAACAACACTTTTCAAGATCATTGCGGGAAAAGCTGCTTTTGACTCAGGAAATGTTGAGTTGCAGCGAGGATACAAGCTTTCTTATATGCCCCAGGACGTTGTACTGCTTTCTGAACGTTCCGTTTTGAGCGAAGTAATGTCTATTTTTGGAGATCTAATTTTAAATGTTGATGAGCTTGAGGACCTTGAAGAAAAACTTGGAGATCCAAACTTTGCAAAAAACACAGATTTAATCGATCGATATTCGACGTTGCATAATTCATTAATTGAACATGGTTATGAGGAAAAGCTTGTCGAGGCCAAAAAAATCTTACTTGGCCTTGGATTTACCCAAAGCGATTTTAAGAGAAGTGTAAATGAACTAAGCGTTGGATGGAAAATGCGACTTGTTCTAGCAAAATTATTGCTTGAAAAGGCTGATTTTTATCTTTTCGATGAGCCGACTAACCACCTTGATTTGGTGGCAAAGGACTGGTTTTTTGAGTTTTTAAAGCTTTCAAAATTTGGCTTTATTTTGATCTGTCACGATGCATATTTTTTGAATGGTTTGTGCAACCAAATTTTTGATTTGACTGTAGGCAAAATTAATCAATACAAGGGCAATTATCAGGATTATCAGGCGCAAAAAGTTGAGCATGAGCGTTTGATTGAAAAAAAGTTTGCCGAACAACAAAAATTTTTAAAAAAACGTACTGAAGTGATCGAAAGATTTCGGGCCTCTGCCACAAAGGCTAAAATGGCCCAATCGATGATCAAGTCGCTTGAAAAGGTTGAATTGATCGAAATCGAGAGCAAGGCAAAAAGCATAAATTTTAATTTCCCAGAGGTTGAACGGACTGGCAAAACTGTTTTGACCTGCAAAAACTTGAGCAAATTTTTTGATAAAAGAAGAGTTTTTGAAAATGTTTCCTTTGAGCTTGAGCGAGGTCGAAGGGCGGCAATTGTGGCTCAAAATGGTGTGGGCAAAACGACTCTTTTAAATGTCATCACCGGAAAACTCAAATCAAATGCTGGCTCAATTTCCTTTGGTCACAAGGTAAAATGTGCGATCTTTGAGCAGGACCAGAATCGGTCTTTAAATCAGGCAAAAACGGTCTTGGAAGAGATTGAAGATTCCTGTACGAATTCCGAGCAGCGGATGAAGGTTCGAAGTGCCTTAGGAGCATTTTTGTTTTCCGGCGATGACGTGGATAAAAAAATTTCAGTTTTGAGTGGTGGAGAAAAAAACCGCGTGGCCATGGTCAAAGTCCTACTTCAAGAGGCCAACTTTTTAATCTTGGATGAGCCAACAAACCATCTGGATATTGATTCTAAAGAGATTTTGTTAAATGTTTTGAAAAAATATCATGGAACGATACTTTTTGTCTCACATGACCGAACTTTTTTAAATGAGTTGGCAACCGATATCTTTGAGCTAAGTCCACATGGAATTGTTCATTATTTTGGAAATTATGACTCATTTTTGTATCAAAAGGAGCAGTCCAAAAATCTGGGCGCTTCAAGCTCTAAGCCTGAACAAAAAACTGGCTTGAAAAAGGTTCCTGAGCAAAAAAAACCAACGCAAAATCATGAAGACGCAAAAAAGATAAGAAATTTGGAAGCGCGGATTTTGCGACTGGAAAATGAAAAAGTGTGGCTCGAAAATAACGCTGGGCTGCTTGAATACGATAGCCCCGAGTACAAGAAAAATATCGAAAAACTCAATTCCACAAAGTTTGAGCTTGAAAAGACCTATCAAATCTATCTTTCTTTGGATGAAAATTAAAAAACCAACTTTTGAGGCAAAAACATGAAAAAAGAGCGATTTAAAGTTGTTCCGGCTGTTTATGTACTTTTGATGCAGGATTCAGCCGTTTTGTTGATGCGACGATTTTCGACTGGATATTGTGATGGGCTTTATTCTCTTCCGGCTGGACATTTGGACGGTGGCGAAAGCTTAAAAGAGGCAGCGGTACGTGAAGTTGTCGAAGAAATCGGTGTTCAGGTAAAAACGGAAGATTTGGAGTTGGTTCACGTCATGAGTCGGCCAAAGGCACGTGACGCGGAGCGTGTCGACATTTTCTTTACGGCCAAAAAGTGGCATGGAGAGCCGACAATTGTCGAACCCAATAAATGCGATGACTTGCGATGGACAAAGCTTGAAGACCTACAATCAATTGAGCTGGTGCCAAGTGTTAG
>CAYTZU010000123.1:0-2472 GCA_964442725.1 uncultured Pseudomonadota bacterium | reverse complement strand
TGGTCTCGGACTTCTAGGAGGTAGTTGAAAAATTGGTTGCAGGCATTGGCCAATTGCACCGATAAATTCGCCAATTTGCCAATCATCCACCAATATGTATCGACCACTTAGTCCACCACCTTTTTGGAAAATTGTGCTTATAATTCCACACTTATATAAAGGCTTGCTTTGATCATTCACAATTACAATTTGGTTTAATTCTTCAATAGCAAAACCCTCAAAATACTGGCCTGGTCCATTCTGATAGTTAAAACCGGTCAAACCCGGACCGATTCTCCTTGATTTTTCGATTTTGGCACATTCAACAAGCGCCAGAAGAAGCCTCAATAAAATAATCTTTGCTGTCATAAAATTTAAATAAACATCCTGATCGGCGCGATTTATTGCTCGCAGTGGCGATGTTTGCCCGTAAAAGAGATTATATTGTGCATCAACATTACTCTTAAATCTATCTAGAACATAAGCCCCATTGAAATTTTTATTTGTAGTGAAAAAATCATAAGTTGACTTTATCAAAGCATCACAGAAAGCCTCAAAATTAGCGCTAGAACTAGGGCAGCTAATTCCTAGATCACTTGCCATTTTACTGTAACGTGTAGTTATCTCTTTTCCCTGAAGAATTTCAGATTCATCATAGTAAACCGCTGATCGGCACGCTTGCATCAACATGTTTGCATCATAAAAAACCCTTTCCGCCTTTGCCTGAATCTGCGAGCCGGCTCCCAGCAGTATCAAACAGGCCAAGGCCAGCCTTAAAAACCTCGACATCTCAAACCTCCCTATCTTAAATTACTATTTTGGTTTACTATTTTTTCTTCTTAAGCGCATCTAAACGGGCTTTTAAAGGATCTGGCGTCCCAGACGCTGTTGACGCTGAAGACCCAAGCATGCGATCCATATTTGCCAAGATTTGTTTGCGTCTATTATTTTCAGCAATGAGTGCTCGCCCTAAATCCAAAACCCTAGCCTTTAAGATATTTTCATTAAAAATACGAGTATTGATTTGGTGCTTTAACTCATTAATGATTTGGTTTGTTCCTTTAGCCTTGAGATTGTTTTCGTCCTTGGGAACACTCTTTTGCAAATTATTTAGTTGGTCGCGCAAAGGGCCCAATTCCGCAGCTAGACCTTGTCTTTTGTTAATTTGTTTAATGAAGAGATCAATCTTTTGATTGGCAAGAATAGGATCATTGTTATTGTTGAATAAAAGAGTTCTTAGATTTGGAATCTGCGGTGAATCTTTAAGAAGGGCTTCAATACGATTTTTTTCAGTAATTATCCTTCCAAGACTATCACCGAACTGCTGAGTTTTCATGCCTATTAAACCCTTTGGAATAACCATGGCCTCAAGCGCAGTCATCCGTTCTGCATCTGTTTTTTCAACGCGCGGCTGTTGTCCTCGACCCTCCGTCATTACTTGGGGACTGGAAAAAGGGACTCTTGATGAGGCACCTCTGGGCCCCGAAGAAGGATTAGCTGATGGCCGTTTTGGCTGAGGGAAAACCACTGGAGAAAATACGCTAGAAGAGGTGAAAACTTCAGGACCAGTCAAAGTCGTGATCGGAGGCTGTGAACTAAATGGCGGCGGCGTCGGTCTTTGAGAGGCCTGTTGTAACGCTGAAAATCGAGAACTAAGATTTTGCGCTTGTTGAACTTGTTTTTGTGCTTGGTTTACAACTGCGGCATTGTTTCGCCTATTTTGTTCAAGATTTTTATCTAAATTCACTCTATGAACCGCAGCCGGATTCCTTGATGAGCTTGATACGGAAGAAGAGGGTCTAAGAGGCGAAAATGATCTAAAGGCACTTGATCTTGTTGAGCTTCCTAAAGCTAAAGGGCTTCGAGCATTCGATGGTGGCGGTGGCGAAAAACTTCTCATTTCTTCTCCACCCAGATCATCTTCATTTCCTGGAGCAATATTCCCTTTTCTTGAACCTTGCAGACGACTATTAAATGGCACTGAAGGATTTATCAGAGTCGGAGGCGGCGGGGTCGGTGTTCTCGGAGCACTTGGTGATGGGCTTGACGGCGAAGGTGACGGTGTTGGCGATTTACGAGTCATCGAGGATGAGGAAGACAAAGGTAACTGACCACCAGTAAACGTTGTCATTTCTACGTCAGGCTCCACCGGCGTTGGAGTTCTGGGTGCAAGATTTCGTCGTGTTTGAGTTTGAGTCGATGATCCAGCCAGCGGTGGAACAAAAGTGCTTGATGGCAAGGGGGAAATTGATGGAAAAACACTTTTATTCAGATGCGAAGGGAAGTTCGACGGTGTTGGCAAAGGAGCCCTGACGCTTGAACTAGAAGATGATGATGTACTCGAACTACTCGATGAGCTTGATGGACTAAATATACTGAATCCGGATGGGCTTGAACTGCTCGATGAACTCGGCATACTCAATGAACTTGTTGAACTGCTCTGTGGTGCAGAGGCGAAAAATGGTGAACTGCCTGAAAAAGCACTGAACGTAG
>CAYTZU010000122.1:0-2574 GCA_964442725.1 uncultured Pseudomonadota bacterium | reverse complement strand
TGGTGGGACTTTAAACATTAAAAATTGCAACATAAAAACCGAAAATGCCAGCACCTTTGTAAGCCTTGACGACATTTCCAGGGTCAAATTTGAAAACTGCACTCTTTGGATAAATCAAAGTGGATTAAACCTTTCAAGTGGCAATTTTTCAGTTGTTGGAGCGCTTGAAGTTTTTGGTGCCGACACCACCAGCATTTCGGGCCAGGCAACGCTCTCATTTTCCAGCAAAGGGAATTTTGTGGTCGAAAACCGATCAAATTTAACCTTTAATAAAGGCCTTATTTTTCAATATTGCGCAAATCCAGCAAATGATGGGCTCAACACAAGATCGACCAAACGGCATTTTTTATTAACTGACCCCAGCTCAACACTACATTTGAATGGCTGCAGCTTAATTTCCACTCAAACAGCCTTGGCCCTGGATTTTGGCACAATTTTTGTGCATGATCTGGTGCCTTTTAAAATAGACACGACATCGGGATGTGAGGCTGAATTCGGAACGGCTCTCTCTGTCAACATTTTGGCTGGAGGCTGCCTTGATGTTGATGGGCCACTCCGCTACGTTCAAACAGCTTTTTAATAAGAAAAATTAAACAATAAAAAAATCGCCTGTGGAGCAAATTTTAATGACCAAGAAATTATTTCTCATCGTTTTTACGCTATTTTTAACCAAAAGCTGCTTTGCTCCTCGACAAGGGCACCCATTTTCGAATCGAGGAAGCGCACCCACAATCGATGCTGACCTTTTATTGAACGAAGAAGAATTGGCCCGTTTAAAATCTTATACAACCAGATTTTGTTCAAAATGCCATAATCGAAACTGCACAGAGCCAAAAAGTCATAAGGCTGGTTTATGCAAAATGTGTAATAATCCAGTCTCTTGGATAAAGAATTATAAAGTCTGTCAACACCTGGAAATTTGGCAATGTAGCTGTCCATCGATCAAACTATACAGATGGACCGACTCTCTAGCGTTGGAAAAACAAGGTTCATGGTCTGCCAAATCATTGAGTGATAGAAATGAGCTGCCACTCCAAACAACCTGCCAATGCTGCAGAGACTGGTTCTGCACCACATGCTTTAGTTGTGTAAACTATTCCAGCAGGCTGTTTTGCTCAAACTGCCTAACTTATCGCTGCTTTGTCTGTAAAAGAAATTATCAACAAACGCCTTATCGTGTTCCATTGGTCTGCCCACTGTGCAAAGCCTGGCTTTGTCAAGTTTGCCATCTAACGATAAATGAGACTCAAGAGCTTGAATGCGCGCAGTGTAATGCCTGGGTTTGCACAAATTGTCCATTAAAATCGCTAAATCCAGTGGGATGGGAAACCTGTCATCGATGCGGCTTTCAAAAAACCATTGAAAAGTGACAATTTTTACAATTTTTATGGTTTTTGCCTTTAAAAATAAAACCCAATTGACTTGTAAAACTTGTTTTTATAGCCTCAATCCAAGTTTTAGTTGGAAAAGAGCGTTTGTTCGCCTCTTTGGCAAGTTAAATCCAAAATCAACAATGGTTCATCAGGAGGATTTTGATGACAAAAAAATTAATGGGCCTGGCAGTTTTTTTTGCCTTTTCCTCAAATAATTTATGTTTGCCGATGTTTCCAGGCCCACGAGCTGGTCATGAGACATCTGCATCCGCGCCAGCACCAGCAGCCTCAACGGCAACAGAAGTATCATACACGACAATCGAATATACGACTTGTAAAACCTGTATCTTCCCAAAGTCAGAAAAGTCAACAAGTTGCTTAATGTGTAAAGGAGAAGCATTTGTCACAATAAAACAGAATCTACCTATTCCTCCATCAATCGAAGAGTGCAGAAGACCAGCCGCAGTACGAGCCGGTCACGATGCCCCAGCACCAACCGATGCCGATGACGCAGCAAGTATTGCCTCTGGATTGTCAGCTTTGTCACTTTTGTCAGACAGATCAGCATATCCTCAGACTGAACATGGATTTTTAGTTTATAACCCCGAAGCAATGTGGAGCGAAGTCAAGGTCATCAGAGCGGCAAAAGCCCAAAACCACCAAGAAGAATACATTGTGGGGCTTTTGAACTTTATAAGGTGGCAAAGATGGGACAAAATAAACCCGCTAACAAATGAGCCATTTTTGACGGCAGAAGAAATTTCGGCAATCTTTGCCTTTAACGGAATACACGAAATTGATCCAAACATTTTATTCTTTGGGATCAACGAAAAACTCCCATCTGCTGATCCAATGTTTGGCATTTATCACTGGAGATTTAAAACAGAAAGCACAAAAAGTCGCAGTGGATCATTTTCAGTATTTTTTCATGCAATCGATTCAAAAGGGGTAATTAGAATAAAAAGCGAACTTCAGGGTCTTGCCAGACAATGTGGCGTACCTGAATGCTTCTTTAGAGAGCAAATACGAAAAGGCTGTCCACCAGCAGCTAGTTCATCTTCGTCAGCACCAGCAGCTGCTCCTAGTGGATGGGTTCCTGGCTGTCAAACTCAATAAAACTTTAGAAAAACTAATTTAAATATTCCCAAAGAGAGGGCCTTTTTTAAAAGGTCCTCTCTCTTTTTTTAGTGATTTAATATTC
>CAYTZU010000121.1:0-2592 GCA_964442725.1 uncultured Pseudomonadota bacterium | reverse complement strand
AAATATTGGGCATCTTTTTCAAGAAAAGGCAGGTTATCGCCCATTCCAATTGAAACTTCTAAAACTTTGTCTCCAGGCTTAATTTCAAGGTCGGCTAAACATTCTTTCCTAAATCTAAGTATTCTTGATTTAAAAATAAATTTAAGAAATCCGCCAATTATCCAATCAAGTGAAGCCCATCCATCATAAAATTTTTGAAATTTTTTATTTAAAGGACCTAAATCTTTTTCTGCATTTGGCAAGAAATCAATGAATTCATCTGTTATTTTAAAAACGCAGCCAGCAGAATCGGATAAAGTTTTTTGACCATCAGACTCGACCAAGTTCAATCTATGAATCGGACAAATTAGCAGTTTTAAATCGGAGTTTGTCAATTTTGCCATCTTTACTTTAAATTTAACGAAATTGGTTTTACTAAGTTTATGATTCCTAACACAAAAACCTAGCAGAGTCTAATTCCGATGAATTTGAATCGTAAATCACTCATTAATGCCTTATCTTAGAGGTGATTTACTGCGTAGGCACAGTAACAGCAACTCCAGATTTTGCCCCCTCTGTGACCGGTTGGAAGTTGGCTCGCTGTTCTTGCAATTCTTTTAGATTGACGAAAAATGGGGCTATTTTATCACCCATTTCACCCAATGCGGCATATGGATCCTCGACATAATCAGGTGCATATCCAAAGTCCTGTGGATAAGCGCTCCAAGCTTCTGAGGTTGAAAGCGTTTGAATAATCTGCTTTTTCAATTTTTTAAACTCTTCATTGTCAATTAAAGTTTGATAGTCTGGAATGGCGATCTCTCGCGCAATTGTCGATAAAACTGTTTTTCTGAGCTCATCATCGGATAAAGCATCACCGTTGTCAGGATCGGCACAGCTGTATGAAATGGCTACAAACTGCTTTTTGGCATTTGGATTGCTAGATTTAGCCGACTCAGTCAAAGCATCTTCAATCTCTTTTAGAGCACGGTCTTTTGCTTGTTTTTTAACAGAATCATTTGATAAGTCACCATCTGTTTTTATTGACCTATATTCAAAGAAATTTTTAACAGCACGTGTTGCAACACGCTTGCATGCTGCGATCTCCTTGAGTCTTGTTCGAGACATTCCTGAGTCATTGAGAAGAGCTTCAAATGGTGTTGTATTTGAATTGTTTTTTAAATCTTCAAGACTGGCTGTTTTTGAGAGTCCAGCCTTTACCATTTCAGCATTGGCTATAATTCGCTCACACATAAGTTGAAGTAGGCGAAATGATTTATTGCTCTCATAAATAAACCAAAGCCTTAGAGGAACATATGGCGGGAAAAGTATTGATTTTATTGTGTGGGTGAAAAATCTCCCAATTCTGCCACTAATTGTGATATCGGCTTCCTCTCGGTCTTTTTTAACTTCTTCAACTTCTGAGGAAAAATAAGCTTTGAATTTTTGCGTTTTTTGCAAAAGTCCCAAAGGCGTTCCACTCGGCCTTACTGGAAGGTCTCCAATATTGCTAACATTGTGGAAATATGGGAAATCACCCAGTTCTTCGACACATTTCTTTGCGTATAAAACCTGGGGAATTGTAAGACTATATTTTCTAATTTCAGAAAATATATCCTTCATGTAGGCCTCAGGATCATCACTTTTATCGGCCGCCGCTTTTAGTTGTAAATGTTTTGAAACTGCAAAAAGCGACACATCACGCATGTGTTCCTTTTTGCCCCATAAACTTTCCTCAAAATCAACCGGCAGCGGTAGCCCATAGGCAAGCATTACTGCACGCATCACTGTTCCTTCAAGGTTCATTGCTCGGCCAACACCAAACCAGTTGACCGGATTTCCAATTTCCTTAGCAAAAACAAGTAAAGTTGATGGATTTTGAGAAAAGTATTCTTCAATTTTATCGACCTGTTCCGGTTTGCTTAGGGATCCATATTGCTCCTCAAACCAATCCATATTTCGATCAATTAAATTTTCTTCAGCCTCACGCACATCGGTTGGCGCTTTGACATCAAAAACAGAAATACAGAGAAAAATACTTAAAACTCTAAAAAAACCCTTTGCCATCGCCTTTTTCTATTGACAAGGAATGAGTTATTATTCAATTTGAATTTAATTGCTGATGATGTCAAAAATCAATAACTCAAGCAGAAACCTTTTGCTTAAAATTGAAAACTATCAGCCCGGAAAATATAAAAAACATCGAGTAAATCAGGGCAAAGCTCATTTTTTCCCCATAAATTAGGGCACTGGCAAGCGTTACAAAGAGCGGAATTATGCTGGTTCCGGCAAGAGAAATTGTCACAGCGCTAAACTTTTTGAGTGATTTGGTCATCAAAAAACAGCCCACCGCATTCATAGAAATGCTCAATATCATGACAATCCATGTTTTTACCTGAAAATCATTTAAAATTGATAAAACCTGGCCACCCAAAAGGCTCAAACTTGCTGCAAAAACACCCGGAATGGCCATAAATGCGATGTTGGCCTGATTTTCACTCAAAAAACCATCTTTGAGGAAATTTTGGCATGTCATCCATCCAAATCGGCTCAGTCCTACGGCCAAAATCACAAATAACTCAGGCCAAGAGAATGAAAAAAATATCTTTTGAG
>CAYTZU010000120.1:0-2655 GCA_964442725.1 uncultured Pseudomonadota bacterium | reverse complement strand
GACGCATGGAGGTTGATTTTCCGCCAGTATTCGGGCCAGTGAAAATTGCATTATGAAAGGCTGCTCCACCACCCAATTCAAAACTGCTTGACACGGCAATGTCTGGTTTGAGATTTGGGTCCCAGGCATTTTCCACAATCAATCTTGGAGACGGAGAATCTATAAATTCGGCAAAACAAAAGCTGTTTTTATTGTCCAAAAGTTCTTTGTATAGTTTTGCCATCGACAAAAAGGCATCAACTTGCCCGATTGAAGCAAAAACATAGGCCATCTTTGAACGGAGTTCATAGATCATTTTGTAGGCCTTCAAAAATCCACCGGGACTTTTGAGTGAATTAATGTTTTTAGAGAGCCAATTTAAATTTTTATTTAATTTGCGCTCCAAATCATTTCCTGAAAGCTCGAAAAGATTGAGGGCCTGTCGCTCTTGAGGATTAAGCGTTTTTACAACTTCTGAAAGTTTATTGTAGCAATCAAAGATCTCACGCATTGAGCCCATTTGTCTAAAAGCCTTTTTTAAGGCAAAGGTCCATTCTTTTCCTGCACCAATAATCATTTTTGCATTGAAATAAGGCCTAAAACTGAATGGATAGAACTTTTTGTATAAATGAGCCGGCCTAAACTGAATTTTTGATATAAAGTTTGTATACGGCTACTTTTAGGATCATATATCTTTGAAAGTATGGTTTGATTATCAAGTTCAAAGCGATTTTCAAATGTTTTGGTGTAAGGATTGAGATCCTTTCCATAGGCATATTGCCAGCCTTGTTGCAAAGAATAAATTGCGTCAAAAATGAAAAATGCATCCTTAATAACAACCCAAGCAGCATTCAAATTACACATCCAGGATTTTTTATCTAAAATTCTGCGTTTTCGGTCCAGCGCTCTGTGTGTCGGCTTGTTTTTTCCGGCTATTTCAGTTCCTACGCCCTTCCAATAAAGGCCAAAGCTTTTATGCAAAATATTTTCATAATCTTTTGATGGATCGGTTGCCAAAACCTCAATTAAATCTTTTTGGATAAGTTTAATTTTAGAAATTTTCGAGTCTAAATTTTCAAAAAAATCCTGATCTTCAAGCATTTTTTTCAACAAACTTTGTCGAGCTTTTAAAAGTTCTAAATTTGTTGTCGGTGTTGAAAGTATTTTGGCAAAAATTGCGCGACCAAAATGTGTTTGAGCTCTATTAAGTTTAAACCAGACCGATTGTTCAGGGGCGCCCTGATCCCCAGACAAAATCCTCAAATGTCGAAAAGTTTCTTCACCCATAGAAACCCCGAATTCTCCATGATCAAAAGCTGAATCTATCTTGGTAGACAGGATTTTATAAAGGTTTCTGTGGCCGGCCTGGATTGAAACGACTTTTTTATCAAGATCTTCTCTGTTCCTTGCGCGAAAAGGTTGTCCGTTCAAAAAGGCCTCTTGCTCAAGTTCTTGCTTAATTTCAGCTGGAAGCGAAAGATCGAGCTCTGAGAAAATTTTTTCAAATGAAACGCTAGATTCCGCCTCCATTTCAGATTCAGGAGGTGAATTAATAACTTGTCCTTGGACAAATGAAAAACATCCGCTTAAATAAAAAATGAGCAAACAAAGTCTTTTAGTCAATTTGGATGATCTAAACTTTATTAAAATCATATGCAAGGAGAGTCGCCAAAACTTGATGTATCAACACAAAAGAACTTTTTTAACTTAAAGACTTTTTAAAAGAATAAGAAACGCGCATGAAAAAAGCTCTTCCAAACAACAAATTTTAAGAAAAACTAGTTTTTGTTTTCATAAATATTTCTGCTTGAAAACTACTTATCGTTTTTCACCTCTTGAGCTGTGTCCAGGCTTGATGTTTCTTTGTTCTGTTTGCTTTTATCCTCATTTACAGCTTTTTTACGAAAAATATAGTTTAAAAGTGAGCCACAAGCCTCAAAAATAGGGTCCATCAAAGGTTTTAGTCCATGACCCTCAACATCGCCAACATAGGCCCATGTACCAAATCCTAAAACTCCGACAGTAAACAACATTACATATCCCAAATCAATCCAAGCCTGTTTTAATGGATTGTAAAACAAAGTCCGCTGCGTTAACCCTCGACCCAAATAATAAATCGTACTGATAAGCGATGCACATACTATGCTTTTCCCCTTCTTGGAGCGGCCTTTCCATAAAAACTCGCCTACATTATTTCGGTAGTATTCTATGCGCTCTTTAAAACTCTCACTTGAAGTATTTTTAGAATCTAGCCCATCACCCAATGGATAAAGACCAAGCGATGAAGAAGCTAGTAACAAAATAAGTCCTTTTTTGAACATAAGCCTTCTCTGTTAAAATATTTTGTAATTCACTGACAAATCAAAATTAAGATAGGTTTAAAGAAATTCAAAGCGTTTTACTTGGAAGTAGTCATTTTGACGAAAAACTATAGTTTTTGGGAATTTGAGATATTCAATATGGATAAAACTCTCAATCGAGATGATTTAATTATGGCGACGGCCAATCAAATCTCCCATGAGGACTTGCGATTCCAAGCCTTCCTGAGAGTGACTTTTGATTTGCTGATTTATCGACAAAACCCCTTTTCGCAACAAAATTAAAACTGTCGAACCACCAAATTTAAAATATCCTAACTCTTGGCCCGCCTCCACAGAAGAACCCGGGGCACGGCTT
>CAYTZU010000119.1:0-2689 GCA_964442725.1 uncultured Pseudomonadota bacterium | reverse complement strand
CGATCAAGAAGGAAAAACTCTGGAAGAATTGTGTGAATCTTGCCTTTTACCGTTGTTTTGTCTGTCGGAATATAAATATTTTTCGGATCCAACTTGATGATAACGGCCGAGTTCGGAATCACGCCGTTTTCTGGGAGATCCTTGGTTTCAATGGTCCAAATCCAGCCCTCTTTGGTCGATTTTTTTCGCGTCAACAAAAATCGCTGCGCCTCTAAATTTGCTGGCTTTTCCTTTTCCCAGAGCGAAAAGCTGTCGGCCGTGTTTTTTTGCAAAACATTGGGAAAAATATCCTTTGAAATAAAAACATTGACCCCATTTTTTGGATTATGCGAAAGAGGAAATTCGACCTGTCCTGCGCTGTCGGTAAAATTACGAGCGCCGGAATAAATTATCTCAATTCCGCCCACAATCGGTTGTTTTTGCAGCGTTTCTGGAAGTTCTGTTTTTTTGGACTTTTCAGCAGCTGACTCATTGGACTTAGAGGCCAATTCTTCAGGCTTTTTGGCCTCCTCTGAATTCTTATTTTGTTTTATAAAATCTTGGCCGGCCAGTTTTATGGCCACATTCGGAGATGGGCTAATTTTGACATAAAGTCGGTCGCCACCGGAGAAGGCGACCCCGAAAAAGCCTAAAATTATGGCTAAAATAAGCGAGTTTTTTAATCTAAACATCAATTTTGCACAAATAATTTGAAATATTTTGAGTCTACGTCAGGCTGTAGACTAGCAGTGCGATTAAAACAAATTCCAGACAATGCACAACCAAGGACAATTTTGATATGGAAAACCAAACCAGCTTTAAAAAAAGAGGCTTAGAGGAACGGCTTTTTGCCAAACTTGAGGAAAAATTTAGTCTGAGCTCAGATCAAGTCGATAAAATACAGAAATATTGCGCGCTTTTGCTCGACGCTAACTTAAAAATCAATCTGACCGGACACAAAACCTTGGCCGATGTTCTTTCAAGCCTTTTCACCGACTCTCTCATGGCTAGCAAGTTCATCGATTTTTCAAAGCTATCCTCAATTTGCGATGTTGGCACCGGTGCCGGGTTTCCTGGACTGGCCATCAAAATTGCCTTTCCACATCTGAAGATTTTTTTAATTGAAGTGACACAGAAAAAGATAAAATTCTTGGAATCAGTCATCAAAGAACTTGATTTAAAAGATGTCGAAATCGTCTCTATTGACTGGCGAACCTTTAATCGACAAACAAATTTTCCAATTGATCTATTTTTGTCAAAGGGAGCCTTCCGAGAGCTTGAAATCTGCCGCATGTTCAGGCAAAACTGCTCCTACAAAGACAAAGCCCTTATTTACTGGGCTGGACAAAACTGGCAGTGCGACGAACTGGTCGCAGAACACGTCAAAGAAACTTTTGACTACAAAAATGCTGCAAGATCATGCCGATTGATCAAATTCGGGCCATAAGATAATTTTAAAAAATAGATAAAAGAAGAGGGGCCCAAATCTGGACCCCTTTTTTCTAAGAAAAATTGTTTTGCAAAAAAATTAAATTTTTATCGATTCCGGCAAGCTCTTTAAACTTCCTCAAAACCACCATCTTCAGGCAAAGCAGAACTACTCGATGAACTTGAGCTAGAGGAAGAACTGAAGGGATCAACCGCTGACGACGATAATGATAATGGTGGCTCAGACGGCGACACGGCATAATTCCAATCATGAGCCATTGTATATTGAAACAAGCTTTCATCATCCATTCGCTTGCACAAAAATACTTCTGTCGGAGCAGTCAAAAGAAAGTACTCCCCACATTTTACTGCGTGCTTCATATTCTCATCATTTTTCAAACATTCAGTATTAAAATATGAAACTTGCATCAGTCTTTGACTACCATCATCAGTTTTGACACTAATCCACTCTTTATTACCCCCCGACATCAAACTGCTTGATAATCTTGAACTGGAGGGCGAGGATGCAACGTCTGAGGAAGAACTGTTTGAACTAGAAGAAGATTCTGGTGACTCAGAAGCAAATCCTTGAGCTTCAAATGATTGGTTTTCTGGAACAATTACTTCCCATTTTTTAATTAAATCCCAATTTAAAAATTGACCATTTTTTTTAATTTTTAATAATCGAGAACCGTTTGTTAATCCAATATTATTGACTAATACGTATTTTCCATCTTCAATATCGGCTGGCAAATCATAAGAATTGTTATACACCGGAACATCTCGGGTTACTTTTATCTCTCCATCAATTCTAAGATTGATTAAAGCGATTGGATGACCAAGCAGATTTGGCGTTAAGAATGGCTGCTCCTTATTATCTAAACCACCAATCGAATTTCTCCGTTGTAATTTTGGCCCATTACTTGGGACAGCAAGAAACTTTGGAACAAATGAATATTGATCACGAGGGACCAAATTCCATACGAGTCCGCTTTCTTCACCTTCAGCCCGCTCACACCTAAATATTTCAAACTCAAGCGGTTTGGCTGGATCATCAAAATAGATCTCTTCAAATAAGAACTCACCTTCCCGATCTCCTGGCGCTACTTTAAGACTAGAAGCCTGATTTTCACAACGCTCAAAATACTTTATTTCTGCCCCTTTTCCATCAAAGAAAAATTTATAATTTTTTGAATTTTCTCTAAATCTCAACTCTTGAATCTTTAATAAATCTTGTCCTTCAGGCATAGACAACGGAGGAGTTGAATTTTCAAACTGTTTG
>CAYTZU010000118.1:0-2723 GCA_964442725.1 uncultured Pseudomonadota bacterium | reverse complement strand
GGTTTTGAAATTTTTAAGGGAACAAGAAACTCTTATTTTTGAAGGCAAAATCACCCACTCATATCCACATTGTTGGCGATGTCAAAATGGGCTCATATTCAGAGCCACAAAACAGTGGTTTTGCAACGTGAATTTTAATGGAACGAAAGAAAAAATAATAAAAATGCTTGATGGCATCAACTTCATTCCTGAATACGGCAAAAATAGACTTGAGGCCTTCATTGGATCGCGCAGCGAATGGTGCCTTTCAAGACAACGTTATTGGGGCGTGCCGATTCCTGCTCTTTTGTGCAAAAAGTGTGATCAATCCTTCACTTGCAAAAATTTTGTTTTAGCCGTTTCAAAACAGGTGGCAGAAAAAGGCATTGAATTCTGGGATGATGCAACCCTTGTTGAATTGGCTGAAATTTATCCAATTCCAAGCAGTGGAGCCTGCCTTTGCGCAAAAAGCGATTGGATCAAAGAAACCAATATTTTGGATGTCTGGTTTGACTCCGGATCGAGCTTCTGGGCCGCACTAAAAAATGACGTACGTGCCGGCACAAACGGCCAAGCGCAGGGACTTCCGGCCGATCTTTATTTGGAAGGATCGGATCAACATCGCGGATGGTTTCAAACATCGATGTTTTGCTCAGTCATTGCGACTGGAAAACCTTGCATGAAAAGCATTTTAACGCATGGCTTTATTATGGACAAAAGCCGTGCAAAGATGTCAAAATCTCGCGGAAATGCCTTAAATGCGCAGGATCTTTTAGCTCAATATGGCGCCGATATTCTGCGGCTTTGGGTTTCCAGCACCGATTATCAGCGTGATGTTGTCATTTCAGAGGATGTTCTTGAAACAACTGCCGGAATTTTTAGAAAAATTCGAAATACTTTCAGATTTTTAATCTCAAATCTTTATGATTATGATGGTAAAACAAATGAAAAGTTTGAATTAAAAACCAATGATCCGGTTAAAACTTTTCCAAATTTTTTAATTCCTCACGACGGTCAATTCCAGGCTCACAAATCAGCCACATCGGCCGGCTCAAATATCGTTTTAACAGCCTGTGATCGCTTTATTTTGGGAAAACTTTTGACTCTCAGCAGGCGCGTGAGAAAAGCGTATCTTGAGTACGATTTGACAACCATTTTTTCGCTCGTATCAAACTTTTGTAACAACGATTTGAGCGCGGAATATTTGGACATCGTCAAAGATAGACTTTACGTTGAAGTTCCAGATGGAAACTTCCGACGTTCAGCGCAGGCAACGCTTTATCACATTTTGGACTATTTAACTCATCTTTTGAGCCCAATTTTGCCGTTTTTGACTGAGCAAATTTTCTCTCTCTACAACAAAACTGGTTTTGATTCATCGATTCACACACGTTCTTTTTTGAGCGATGAGTATTTGGAGCAATTAATTCAAGCACTAGACGCAAAAATGAGCCAATATTCAGAGCAATTTTATTATTTGGAAAATCCAACCCAACAGGCCAAGGAGTGCGAAAATTTCTGGGCTTTGATTGAAAAAGTTCGAAAAAGCGTTTTGAAAGCAATCGAAATAGAGCGTGAACAGGGCCTGATCAAACATTCATTGGAGGCCAAGGTTAAACTCTTCATCGATTCGGCCGATAAAGATGGACAAGAAGTGACTGAGGCACTTTATGCAATTGATAAGTGTTTTGAAGGATCAATCAGATTTTTAGAGGACTTTTTCATTGTTTCAAAGGCTTCTCTTTCAGAGAGTGATGAGGATCTTTCTCCAACAGAGCTCGAATGGCTCAAAATTAAGGTTGAAAATGCCTCCGGAACAAAATGCCCACGATGTTGGAAGTGGGAAAACAAAGAGGCCGAGGATCTTTGTAAAAGATGTCAAAACGTCCTTGAAGCACAGCCAAAGACAAGTGGAGAGGGCCTTTGATAATTACAATTGATGGGCCAGCCGGGAGTGGTAAAAGTAGCTTGGCCAGGGGTCTTGCCGATAAATTAGGCATTCCGCATTTAAACTCTGGACTTTTATATCGAGCTGCAGCATTGCTTTTACTAAAAAACATCCCTGAAAACGTCGAATTTATGCCCAGCGAAAAGGATCTCGAAAAACTCAATCGGATCAGCCTTGAGCGCGATGGCAACCGCTTTAAACTTTTAATCGATGGTCATGATTTGACAAGCGAGCTGACAAAGCAGAATTTTGATGCCCCCAGCGCTCGAGTGAGCCAAAACCAAAAAGTTAGGGAATTTGTGCTAAAAATACAACGAGAAATCGGTGAGCGCCAAAGCCTGGTCATTGATGGCCGTGATTGCGGCAGCGTTGTTTTTCCACAGGCGGATTTAAAGATCTTTTTGACGGCAAACACACTGACTCGAGCCAAACGCATCGCCCACAGAAATTTTAAAAATAATTATTCGGCCGAGCAACTCAAAGAAATCGAAGATGGGATCATCGCCCGCGATCAAGCTGATAAAGTGCGCAAACACTCGCCATTGGTGATTCCAAGCGACGCAGTTTTGGTCGATAATTCAAATTTAAATCGATGGCAAACTTTGGATTTTGTTTTTGAAGTTGCTCAAAAATATGGACTAATTTGATTTCTAGAGTGTTGGATCGCTTTTATTTCTCAATTTTTTAGTAGGCCGTCACTGGGCAGTCCAACTTTGTCAGAAGTAGACTTAAAAAACCCATACCCACTCCTAGTAAACCGAAATTTAAAAGACAACTAGATATATTTTTTTTATTG
>CAYTZU010000117.1:0-2749 GCA_964442725.1 uncultured Pseudomonadota bacterium | reverse complement strand
AAGCGCGAAACTAAGCCATAAGTCGGATAAAGACCAACAAGCCCACAAAATGAAGCCGGTTGACGAATTGAGCCTCCAGTGTCTGATCCAAAGGCCCAAGGAACCATTCCTGAGGCAACAGCAGCAATGGATCCAGAACTAGACCCCCCAGGCGTATGATTTTTATTCCATGGATTTTTTGTCAGACCATAGGCAGAAAATTCACCAGTGCAGCCCATTGCAAATTCATCACAATTTGCTCGACCAATGACAGACGCGCCGGACTCTTTGAGCCTATCAAACACGGTTGAATTATAAACAGATCGATTATTTGAAAGAATATTCGAGCCGGCCGAGGCAATTTGCCCTTTTATACAAATGTTGTCCTTCAAAATTCCGGGAATACCCCTCAAAATTCCACTTTTTGGAGCGAGATTTTTGTCATTTTTAAAATCAAATAGTTCAATTATTGCATTCAAATCCTGATTATATTTACCGATTCTGGCCAGATAAAAATCTAAAATCTCGGTTTCTGAAAGCTCGCCTTTATCGCGCAAATCAATGAGTTCTTTAACAGTAGAAAATGGCTTCATTTCAATATTTCCAGCTTATTTCAATCTAAAATCTTGGGAACGGACAGATAATCATCCTCTTTCTTTTGAAAGACTTTATCGATATCGACAACATTTTGATTGTAAACCTTATCCTCTCGGAAAACATTTACATTTTTGTGTGTCTCAAACTCAGTCCCAACGTCCAAACCCATGATTTCATTGGTGTATTCAATAACACTTTTCAACTGAAAGACAAATTCCTCAACATCTTGTTCACTTATTTTCAAACCAGACATTTTAGCAATTTTTTCAAGTTCCTGCTTGGTCAAATCAGCCACGGAATTCACCTCAAAAATCATGTAATTAGACAAAAAGCATAACCAAATATATCAATCGTGCCGGAGATTACAACTCGCGGAAGCAATAAAGCGCCAATTGATCGATTTAGACGGCCTTGAGAAAACTTGCTTCATCTTCCAATTCCATATCCCAAAAAATTTAGATTTGCTCATTGAATATTTAAGAACAGAAGATGAGGATCTGGACTTTTATCATTTCATATAGAAAAAAAGAACTTTTAAAAACACGAAAAATTGGTTTTTTAAACAAAATGAGGTTCTGAAGAATATCAAGTCGATTAAAACTGAAACTTTAGATAAAATATTGAAATATAGCCTTATTTAAACACAAACTGGGAATGATCAGCTGTGACTGGATTTATTAAAAAAGCTTTGTTTTTTGTCCTTTTCCTTTATGGATTTAATCAACCCAATTTGATAAGCACTCCATCGAAAAGAGCGGTTGTTGACGCCTTTAAAATCCATTTTATGCAAATTGGCTATGATCGGCCAGCTGGAATAAAACAGGATGAGCCCGCAAGTCAATCAACAGCGGTTAGCGCTAGTCCAAGAGGAGCCTCCGCTGAGACAGAAAGAAAGGCTACATCAATGCTCTACGAGCGCTGGGCTGCCACTCTTTGGCCAACCATGTCTCCAGTTAGACAGGCCATCCGTGAGTTGGATGAAGAATCGTGTTTTGACATGAAGCCTGAACGCAGTTGGCAAACGCCACAAACAGATGTGCCATTTAAGCACAAGGAGCCAGGAAAATTGCTTGATGGTAGTTGTAGGCCATTTAAATGTGAATGCAAAGAGCAAATGTTAACGTATGGGCTAAGTCATTATTGGAATTGTTTTGAGTACCGCAGTTTGGCTTGTAGACCAATAAATGAATTTATGTTAATGCATACGCTTTTGGCTGCTGGGACGATTTGCGGCCTTACAGCAACAGTTTTTTCATTGCTTATGCCAAAATTAAAAAATATGTTTGGAAAATTAAAATCAAAGAACAACAAAAAAATTATAGAATCTTCAGTAAATCAACCCAATGACACTAAAAAGTCTAAAAAGTTTTCAAAAACCACGATTTTTAGGACTTTTGGTATTGGCGTTACTACATTGAGCCTCATTGGACTGTTTTTATTGAGGAAACGACACATTCGATTAGCTCAAGAAATCAGGCAAGGTGATTATGAGCCAGACTACAGTTACTGTCTTTCTAGTTATTTTGAAGGGGGTAAGGCAGGCTCCGATCCTATTGATCATGAAGCGCGTTACGATCATTGTTACATACATTACCCTGAATTTTTGAGTATGGGGATTGTTACAAGGTTTTTAAACCGCCCCTAATTCTAAAGCTTGTTGACCAGGGAAATTTGGGCTATTGTTTTGGTCCAAAAGCGATACTTTCTCGAGTTCATAAAAAATCATTGTTTTAAAGATGCACAAGACAAAGGCACTTTTGCTTTTGTGTTTGTCTCTCCTTGGCGCAGACTGGCAACTCTGTTCATCAACCGTTTCTGATAAAAGCAAACATGAAGCTTTGACTAATTTCATAAATCTCTGGCACGAAATTCTGCTTTTTGCATCAGATTTAAGCAGTTCTTTGGAGACCATTTGCCCAGATCGACCAATCGTCCACAAATCTCTCAATGACCATTTTTATAATCTTAAAAATATCGATAAAAGTATTAGAAACATCTCTGAACTACAAGGCCTGATTGGCATAATTGATCAGATTATGTTTGATCTCAGGCAGATCGATGTTTTTTTCAAGCATTTAAGGCTTTTGTACAAGATGGAGGGCTCAAAATATTCTTGCAACAGTCAGCTTGAAATCCATTTTGCCGACGCCCAGGCTCAAATTTATTTGGAACC
>CAYTZU010000116.1:0-2785 GCA_964442725.1 uncultured Pseudomonadota bacterium | reverse complement strand
AATTTAATTTATTAGAAGTGGTTCTTTAAACCCTCTAAAAACATGTGTTTGAGTGGTTTTAAAACTTTAATCTTTGTGATAGAAGTAGCGCACTGCGTTTTTTCGCACAGTCAGGGCCTCTGATTATCAATTGAAATGGGGGGGTGGTCATGCTTGGGAAACTATTTCAAAATCAGGCCATTGGTCAATTTTCTAGCAACTGCATAAAATTTGGCTGGTTATTTTTAGCTATTTCCTACGCTCAGTCAAAGGGTTCTCCAGATCAGCAAAATCCTGATCCACAAGTCGAGCAAACATCTTTGGCGGCAGAAAACCATGTTCAGAGCCAACTTGAGGAAATTCAGAAAATATTTGATGCTTTTTTAAACAAATGTGCGGAAAATGGATTATATGATCAAATTTTGCCATGTACAAAAGAACTTTTATCCATTATCGAGCAAGAGCTAAAAAATAATGATTCCGCTAAGAGAGTTAATGCGCGTTCAACTGCCGCTAAATCAAATCTATTCAAGATTGCCGCTCTTTTGGCAACAGATACTTTGAGCTCTAAGAAGAATTTACTCAAAGATTTAGCAAAAATTTATCAACCTGTTTCAAAAATTTTTGGATGGAAAGAAGAGACGCGAAAAAAGATAGCCCGGAAACTCTTTGCTGATTTCAAAAGACAGCATCGTTGGAATTATATAAAAGGCTTGATAAGTGGGCCAATTGGCGTTTCGAGTGCTGCAGTGGGTTTCTTTTTCACAATTGTCAGTGTCATACAATTCTTCTCAGATCTTCAGATTGGTCTCTTTGGAAAGAAGTATAAGAACAAGAAAAAGTTTGATGAAATACAGAAACAAATGAATCAGTTAGAGGATAAATTTGAGAATTTATCAAGAGCTTTTAAGAAGAATCAGGAGGACTTAGCTGATCATACAGGACTTGGACAAGAATAAAAAAGCCCTTAAATCTGGGAAAATCAACCTACGCTGGCAAAAAGCCCTAAAAAACGTTACGATTTTGCTGTGGAAAATAACAAAAAATTTCTCAACAGTTGGTGGTCAGATATGTGTTCATTAAAGAAAGGTGAATATTTGCTAGATAGATATTTATTTTTAGTTTTAAGTGTTTTCATGAGTTTTAGCTTTTTAGATGGAAATGATTTGGCTGACGATATACTGGAACAAGCTAGAAAAGTTGCTTGCCTCATGGCACCTACTGTTAATCCATCAGGGTTAACTTTGACGCAGGTTTCACAAATAATTAAGAACTGTTACAACTCAGAAAAGTCTTTCCCAGAAAGTGTTCTAGAGGCCATCGATAAAGAAAAGGGATTAAAAAATATCATTTTGGAACATGGAAAGGTGGAAAAAGACTTAGCCGATAGTTTGGCAGATGTCTTTAGAGTTTCAGCGACCTTGATGAAGACTTCATTTCGCTCAGAAAAAGACTATCCCCTTGATTTAAATACCTTTAAAGATGAATTTTACCCTTTAATGAAAAAAGATAGAGTGGGGAATTTTGAATTTATTGCATATCGCAGAATATTTCCTAATATCAAGACAGATCCTATATGGAAAGAAAAAGGATTTTATGCATCTGTCACATGTGTTTTCTTTGCAATTTTGCCCGATGTTCCAGAGGATTATTCTCCATTAAAATTGTCGCCTAAATTAGAGCAATCTCGATCAAAGAGTCCATCTCCACGAGATAATTCTTCTGACGAAGGAAGTGTAGGCGGCTCTCGAAGTCGATCACCTAAAACTCCACCGTCAGAGTCAAATTTTGTGTGGAGATTGTGGGGATACTTTTTTGGCTCGACAACGACATAATTTCCTTAATCATTATTTACTCCTAACTCAGTCATAATTTACTTTTGTGATTGGTTTTTATTTTTCAGCAAGGATTGGGCAGATGGACCATTCAAGATCATTCAAAAAAAACAGGGAAAATTTAAGTTTTTCAGCAATTGAGGTTTTTCAACTGGAGGTCATTAGATTATGTTTCCCTTAGGAAGTAAAAGCAGCAAATTATTAGCCCTTATAATTGCAAATCTCTTTGTGGGCAACGGTTTTTTGAGTGCAGTTACATTGAGAGATGTAATGAAAAAAACTGCTTTTGATATAACATGTTCTTTAAGACCAAGTCCTTCAGCAGAGATAAGAGATTTGGTTATGCAGAGGCTTACAATTGAAAGTGAATTTAAAACTATGGACCTTGACCAAGCTTTAAGAATTACTTCAAATGAAATTAAGGCTTATCTTTCAAGAAAAGGAAGTCTTCCAATAAAAGAAATGTATGCGATAAAGGGATCAGGTAATGGGATTTTTGGAGAACTTTTGCAATACAAAGATGAAGAAGGGCCATTGGTTGAGAGACTTTTAAGTGTTGCTCAGGTCGCGGCAGCAATGGTTAGAAATTCTATTTTAGGCACAAGTCCTCTTGACTTAAATCTTTTTTACAATTCAAAAGCGTCTTATTTTAGAGCTAAAAGTGTATTTGAATCACTGTATCCTTTATCTCCAGCTTTAAAGGCAAATAGCGGAGATCCTATTTTGAAAAGGCCAACCTTTCTCGATGAAGTAGAGTGTGTATTTTATGCAATTTTGCCCGATGTGCCGACAGAATATTATTTCCCAAAAACAGATACTTCTCCATTTGCTCCAATGAAGTTCAAGACTTAGATTGAGAAGTAGTTTTTAAAAGGGGTGTTTTTACAAAAAGCATCCCTTCGTTTTTTTTATAAATTTTTCACAGAATTTATCGGGATGGTCTTTGTTGAAGTAATCCTGGTGATGATGCC
>CAYTZU010000115.1:0-2814 GCA_964442725.1 uncultured Pseudomonadota bacterium | reverse complement strand
GAGAAGCGCATAAAAACGAGACAAACACGAAGGATTATTTTGGCAAGTTTAGTTTTGGGCACCGTGCTCGGAGCTGCATTGGCTGTTGGAGTCAATGACAAACTTTCAGTTAAATTCCTAGACGTCAAAACGAAACTTAACACTAGACTAGTTACATAGTTAAGCGCTTACGCGGTGGTTGATTTATTCTTCACTCCATGTGTCTTCAACTTGGCAGGAGGAACACCATTTTGAAAAATTCTTTGAGGAATTCAATGCAACCAAACACAACACTCCAAGGAGCAAAAATAGTCTTAAACTTCTTTTCAAAATTCACCTTTTTTTTGGCAAATCAATGACCGGTCAGAATTAATTATTCCGACGTTAAGGCAAATCCTAGACCGAATGTGGGGTAAATATCAATCGTGAATTTGTCAAAACTCGAATTTTTCACATTTAAAAATTATGGATTTGTGGCAATTTTGACCACGCCATTAATCACAAATTGTGCATCGGCAAGGATTTCTGTGTTTAAATCAGCACTTAATTCAACTGCCTCTCCCTGTCCAAAAGAGGTATTTAATTTTACTTTATTGTCTATGATCAAATTTCCATAGTCGAGCGCCATTGCCGTTGCCGTTGAACTGAGCGAGCACTCATCCAAAAACAAGGTTGAACTTTTGTCTTGCATTATCAAATGCCGTTTTGTTGCCATCGTATTGCCCCCATCAAGAAGTGGATTGGGCTGATAGACAAAATCAACAGCTCTTGTGATTTTTAGGGTTGATCCAGAGTTTATGCGTAAATTACCAGAGCTTGAAAATTTAAATTGGCAGAGATTTTCAGGATTTCTTTGCCCCGATCGGATTGTGCAGAGATTTTCTACGAAAATGCTTCCAGATAGAAAATCAAAGCCATCGTCACCAAGCGTGATTGAGCAATTTTTTAAACTTATCTCCCCAGTTTGCTCGGAGCATGATAGGCCGTTTGGATTGTTGATTTTTATGTTTAAATTATTGATTCCAAGACGCTTTGCGACGCCTTTTTGAATAATTCCATCGGCAGAATTAATTGTTATCGTTTGTCCAAGACCTTGAAGGGCGGCATTTCCTGTAAAGCAAAGTTGCCCCGTGCCTGATGAAATATCCATGTCGGCTAAAAGATCCAAGCGGGTTCCATCGCCAAAATTTAACGATGAGTTTGTTCCAAATGAAACGTTATCAAGCGAGAAATTTTTGAGTAAAAGATTTTCAAGTGTCACGTCGGTGTTGTCGGCAATGACCAAAACCTTTAAAGATGGTTCGTATGGGAAGTTCCAAACCGAGTTTTGACCATCAAGTTTTATAGCTTGGCTTGACATTGAGCGATTTTGAATGCAAACCCTGGATATCAGGCTCAAATCTTTATTGCCAACAAAAACTCTTGAACCATCAAGATCGGCATTAATTATTGTGTCGGCCATTTGAGAATCTGCGAGATTTGGACGAATTACTCCATTGTTTTTAAGGACAACAGTCCCGCCGTTTGTTGTCGTTAGAGGATTGTGTGGGTTTCCAAGTAATGTATCATAAAAAACGGTGTTTCCATCTATTAAGAATTTAGTGTTTGGACCATCAATGACAAAAACATCGAAAGCTTTGTTTGTAATTTTCAAGCTTCCTCCGCTGACGCTGATCAGTCCAGCGGCCAATGTGTAGGACGCGTCAAGTTCAAGCACAACGTTACGGAGAGTTATTTTGCCGGGATTTGTAGCTGAATCAAAAAGTGTGAGCTGGCCGCCAGAACCAAGTCCATGAAGTTTAAGATCGGTAATTATTAATTCATGATCCTGGGCAACGTTGAGCGTTCCGCCATCCAAGTCTAAAATGTTTCCATTTCCATTAATTATTGTTTTGCCACCAGCTTGAGAAAAATCCCAAGTTCCAGAGAGGGTTACTGGTCCACAAAATTGAAGATCCCCGGAATCTTGAAAAGTTAAATCGCCAGCCCAAAGCCCAGAAAAACTAAGCGTTTGGTTGTTTAAAATTATCGATCCATCGCCAATTAAACATTTATTGTCGGCCAATTTTAAAGTGTCGAGTAGCTTTAAACAGCCACCGTTCAAAATTATGTCGGTTGAAAGCCTATTTTTGAGTTCCAGTTCAAGAATTGAGGTTTGATCGGAGAGCGAAATAATTCCTGAAACCGAGGGAGTTCCTATTATTTTAGCGCTGGCTCCGGGTTCGATTATAACGTCTTGGGCAATGTTTTCCCCAGAAACTGTGTTGATAATCCCATTATTTGAGAGGAAAATTCTGTCGCGGCCAAAGGTTGTATTTGGATCATAGCTGCCAAGAACATCAAAGTGACAGGTCGATGTTTGAATTGCGCCTCGCTGTGAAAAGCTTATTTTTGTCGTTCCATCGGGGGATTTGACGCTTCCGGAAACCGAATCGGCAACGCGAAGTGTTCCATTGAAATCGACAATGTCGTTTTCAAGAATCATATTTGAATTATTTTGGTCTAAATTAAGCGATCCATCGATGCCAGAGAATTTAAATACGGCAAAAATGTGGTTCGAAAAAAAAGAAAAATAAAAAACGAAAAAATAGCAGTTTTTTAAATTTATGTTCATAAACGACTCTCCATTTTGTCTTAAATTACAAATACAAAGAGTGCATTATTTCCAATTAGACAATATTAAGCTTGTCTTGGAGGAGGGTTGAAATGGAAGATTGTTGATTAAATGCCCATTGGGCCTTACGGTGAGATTAAATTTGACAGTTTGTCGCAGTTTTCCGCGGTTTTTTTAATTGATTCAAGGATTTCAGAACCCTTATTTTTTAATGTTTTTGC
>CAYTZU010000114.1:0-2820 GCA_964442725.1 uncultured Pseudomonadota bacterium | reverse complement strand
ATAGGGAATTTTGCCATACTAACGGCAACCAACATAAACTTAAAATGCGCAGAGTCCCTTGGTAGAAAGTCTTCTAACGCTGAGGTTTTAAAAGGTTTTTCTTCTCTAATAAAAGCTTATTATCGTGCTAAAGGCCGCCTTCCCGTAGAAGCGCTAAAAGAGGTGGAAGCATTCTATAATCGAGAAGCCCCTCAAAATGAAAAAAAAACGCTTTTCGAACTCCTTTCAGACTACAAAGAAGGAGAAAAGGCTTTGGTGGATAAGCTCATCGACGTTTTTTATGTTGCAGCGGCTTTAGTTAGAAGTACTTATCATTCTGAAAAGCCTCTAAAATTAGGTTTTTTTTCCCTTCTTAACGAGTGCGAGGTGTCTCATCGTGAAAAAGATCTTTATTTTATAGCTTGGCGTTCGGCCGGACCTATTTATGGGGAAAATTCCATATGGAAAGAAGAAGACTTTATTGAGATAGTTACATATGTTTTTTTTGCAATCCTCCCCGATGTGCCCGATGAATATACTTTGCCTGAGGAGTCTGAGGATTATGATTCCGATGACAGCGTTGGACACGGTCTTTCTCCTCAGCAGGAACTAAAATCAGAAACCGCTGTTTCATCAACAAGTCGATCGCCTCAAGGAGCTTGTCGGTCTTCACAGACTTCATCTCCTCAGCCACAGCTTGGCATCGTTGATAGTGTGATGGCATGGTTTGGATATTATCGAATATAAAACCCAGATAAAAATAGCGTCCTCGAAAGAGGACGCTGTCAGAACTTTTAATTTTATTTTGACCAAGATTTTATGTTGAAACTGAGTATGAAATTTTGGCTAGACCATTTTTGTTTCTGATTTTGGACACAACAACTTTGCCAAGTTCCTTTAAGTTTGAAACGTGTGTTCCGCCGCATGGAAGAGGCTGGAAATCACCGAATTTTGCCATTCGTAGATCGCCACTCCTTTTTGGCTCATATCCAAAGATTTCTCTAAATTCAACTTCATTGATGATTTTGCATGAAACGGCCAGTTCATCGGCAATAGCTTTGTCCAGTTGCGCCTGAATCGTTTTGATTAATGTATCATTGCCTTCTTCGAGCGCTTTATCAAATTCCACGTAAGCTTCGCCGGGGTAATGATGCCCCTTGGTTGCATGGATTTCGGGCAGCAGTTTTTCGACAACCAACCCTAGCAAATGGCCGCCACTGTGGAGTTTTGCATTTTCAAGCCGGCGTGCTGAGTTTATTTCTAGGTTCACAGTTTTGCCCAAAAGATCAAGCTCTGGATTTTCATTAAAATAATGCTTAATTTGGCCATTTAAATCTTTTTTTACAACCGATATCGCGATTTCCTGGCCTTGATAAAGGATTCTGCCGGTGTCAAAGGGTTGCCCGCCGCCTTGGGGATGAAAAATTGTTTGATCTAAAAGTAGGAAATTGCCTTGTTCGTCAGAGTCGACTTTAAGAATTGTGGCCTCTGTATGACTTCGATAGGTGTCTTGTAAATAAAGAGGCTCAGTTTTGATTATCTTTTCCATGCAAATACCTCATTTTGTCTAAAAACAAATGGTGGAGAGGGTGGGATTCGAACCCACGGTTCCAGTGTTGCCGGAACAACCGCTTTCGAGACGGCCGCCTTCAACCGCTCAGCCACCTCTCCAATTAATTTTTGCCACTTTGAAATGGTCAAAAAGTCTAAGCATCAAGCAATATACCAGTTTTTTTAGCTTTTTTAAGTATAACTCGCGCTGCGCTTGCTCAAAGACAATAAGTTTTATAATTTTAGGCTCTGAATCGATGTTCCTTCAAGTTCCAAAATTTGGACAATTCTTTTTTGAAAAGTAGCAGCAGAATATTCAAATTCTTTGTTTTCATTGCATTTGCTTGTTCTCACGCCTTTATTCAGCCCACTGATCAACCAAAAAATATTATAAAAACTACTGAGCCAAGCACACGAACAAAGAAAACAAAAACCAGGAAAAGAAAGCCAGTAATTAGTAAGGCTCGATTCAAAAAAGCATTGAAAATTTGCGGTGTTCTGGCTTTTATTTGCATCTCCTTTTACTCATTGCCAAAGTTAATAGATAGAATTTTACTTAGCTGTTGCCGCCAAGATTTTGATGATTCAGAACCAGTAGGCTTCCAATATTGTCACTTGGAAGGGGTGCCGGAAAAAACGCTTTTTGCCAAAAAACATCCTAATTTTAAAGGAGCACTGTGTTTAGGCTTTCTAATTTCTGACTCTGGTGATGAAGATTATCCTGAGATGGTTCTGACTTTTGTGGTTCAACCTTCGTATTGGGCTAGTGAGGACTCGCGAGTTGAATTTTCAAAGCACGTTAATGAATTATTTGAAGGGAAAAGTCAGGAAACTTATGTTGTCATGGACGATGATAAATTGGCAAAACTTGCGGACTTTGGTGGAGAATACCAGATAAGAGCTTTGCTGCCTTATTCATTTTTGTTACCTTATTGCAGGCATGGATCATGGCATGATTTGTATAAAACCCATCTGAAAGATCCAGGTAAATGGTATTTGAATTTTCGCGGAAAAGATCAATGTGCTTAATAAAAATCCGTGTCCAGTTTTCAGCTTGAAACGGCCTGTTTTCATAAAAATCATTGTTTTTTAAGCATAACTCGCGCTGCGGTTGCTCAAAGTGGAGAAGTTTTATAATTTAGAGCTCTGAGTCGTGATTTTTTAAATTTACAGGGCTGGATAATGCTTCTCGTGAAAAATGTCAGCAAGATTTGCAAATTTCTCGTGCTTGCCATCATTGCGCTTGCTTGTTGGCAGAGCCTTGTCCAGGCAGCTGATGGGTCGATAAAA
>CAYTZU010000113.1:0-2836 GCA_964442725.1 uncultured Pseudomonadota bacterium | reverse complement strand
ATTTTGGCTAAAAGAGGGATATTTTGATCACATCAGTCGGTCCTCTGTAAACAAATTTGCGACCAAATACGCCTCTTTCATCAGAGAGGTTTATCCAGAAATTTATCAAACAATTGAAAAAACAGAGGATTTAGATGATAAAACAGCTAAAAAATTGAGTGATGCCGCCTATGAATTTTCACTAATGTTTTCAAAGGAAACAACCTAATTTAACAATAAAAGCAATGCGTTTGTTGACTATCTGAAAATATTGCATTTAAACTAAGACTGTTCTAAAGCTGTTTGTTTACTCAAAATTGTCGATACAGTCGAGGTTTATATTATTATGAAGACCAAGAAGCTTTTATTTATTTTTAGTTTTGCTTTTTTGACAAGCAATCTATTTTGCGCAGAATCGACAGGCTTTCTTTCGAGCGGCAACTTTTTGCCATCACAAACAAGTTTTCCCGAAGGCACAGCACCCATTGCTCCTACGGCAACACCAAGCAATATGCCGCCAACCAGGTTGCCGCATCCTGAAATGGATGAAAGCAGAAAAGCAGAAATGAATCAGATGCGCCAAGGAGAGCAGAAATGGCGCCAGGATGTTTTAGATGCTCTTAAAAACTGTGAAAACTATCTAAAAACCTTGTCCGGCACTGGAACGATATAATCGGCACAAATAAAAAGATGTTTAAAGGCTTTTAAAAGCCTTTAAACATCCAAGTTCTTAACAAAATGAGCATGTTCTTCAATATAACTTCGACGATCCTCAACATTTTCACCCATCAATGCGGTGAAGGCCTCGTCAGCTTTTATTGCGTCATCGATATCAACTCTCAAAACTATTCGTTTTTCTGGATCCATCGTTGTTTCCCAAAGCTGATCAGCATTCATCTCTCCAAGTCCTTTATAGCGCTGCAAATAAATAACGGTCTTGCCTAGTGCAATAATATCGTCTGAGAGGGCCAAAATACCGGAACCCTTTATAAATGAATCTTTTTTATTCTTTATCGTTAAAACATGCTCGCCATTTAATAATTCCAATCTTCTGCGCAATTTTACGAGACGAATTGCCTCTTGAGAAGCAAAAAATGTTAACGCAACCGACCAAATCTTTTTTCCATCAACAAAGACTAATCGCTCAGGTTTTCTGTCGATTCTTTCAGTATTTCCTTCATTGTCAGACAAATCTTCACTGGTCAATCCAAATTTTTCATTTGCCCATTCCAATCGAACCTTGTAATCGGCAAAATACCTGCTTGCACGCGACAAAATTTCATCTGGCTTGATAAATGCCCCACCTTCTGATGAAAGAATATCTTCTTTGCTCATGAAAACAGCAAGCTCATCCAAATGCTCTCGATTGAGTTCCAAAAATCCGCTTATAACTTCAAGCTCATCCTCATAGACGAGCAGGTCGCTTATCGCTTCAACTTTCTGTTGTCCCTCTAAAACCTTCCCATCGACCAATGTCTCAACATTTTCTTTGGTCCAATCAAATAAAAAGCCTCGCAGACCAGAATTGTCCTTCAAAAATCGTTCCTGTTTTCCAATTTTTACTTTGTAAAGTGGCGGCCTTGCAATGTAAAGATATCCAGCTTCGATTAAAGGTAACATTTGACGGAAGAATAGGGTCAAAAGTAAAATCCTTATGTGAGAGCCATCAACGTCAGCATCGGCCATTATTATAATTTTGTGATATCGGCATTTTTCCTTGTCGAACTCATCATTGCCAACACCAGCACCAATGGCCGTTATTAAATCTTTAACCTCTAAATTGCTCAAAACTTTTGTTAAAACAGCCTTTTCAACATTTATGATCTTTCCACGAATCGGCAGAACGGCCTGGAAAAATCTGTTTCTGGCTTGTTTTGCCGAACCACCAGCAGATTGTCCCTCAACAATGAATAACTCTGTTTTGGAAGCATCCTGCTCTGAGCAATCGGCCAATTTTCCAGGCAAAACTGAGCTTTCAAGTACGCTTTTGCGTCTCGTTAATTCGCGAGCCTTTTTTGCAGCACTTCTTGCCTGTTGAGCCAATAATCCCTTTTTTAAAATAATTTTTGCAATTGCCGGATTTTCTTCAAAAAAGGTATTCAAGAAGGTATAAATTGCGCCTTCCACAATTCCTTTGACTTCGCTATTGCCTAATTTTGTCTTGGTCTGTCCTTCAAATTGTGGCTCAGGGATTTTTATGCTTAAAACACAAATTAAACCTTCCCTGACATCATCGCTAGATAAAGCCTCATCTTTTAGAAGCCCAAGCTCCTTTCCAACTTTATTACAAGCTTTGGTTAACGCAGCCCGAAAACCAGCCTCGTGCGTTCCCCCTTCAGTTGTTTTTATGTTGTTAACAAAACTATAAACAAGCTCGGTATAACCATCATTGTATTGAAATGCGAAATCTATGACATTTGTTCCATCATCTTTGAACATGTGGATAACGTTTGGAATAATTGGGAGCTTTTTTTCGCCAAACTTTTCAACAAATTCTCGAATTCCACCTTCAAAATAAAATAGATCCTCACGACCAGTTTCATTGTGTTTGATTGCAATGCTCAAGCCTCTGTTTAAAAAGGCCAATTCACGAAATCTTGCAGCCAAAACATCGTAATTGAAGACCGAATTATCGAAAATTTCTCTGTCAGGCTTAAACCAAACGTAGGTTCCCGTTTGATTTGAGGATCCGACAGCTTTGAGTTCATCAACAGGATTTCCGCGAGAATATTTTTGTCGATATTTTTTGCCATCACGATCAATTTCAAGAACCAACTCTTCTGAGAGAGCATTGACAACAGAGATTCCCACACCGTGAAGACCTCCAGAATATTTGTATGAATCTTTATTAAATTTT
>CAYTZU010000112.1:0-2908 GCA_964442725.1 uncultured Pseudomonadota bacterium | reverse complement strand
ATGTTTCAACGATAAACGATGAGCTCCTTGAACAAATAAGTCGTTCGGAGTACAACAACAAGGTTAAGAATTTTCAAAATATAAGCTTGAAAGCAAACAATCGTGACATAAGAAATCCAGAAACTCTGGCCGAACTGTCCAACGCTCTCAATATTCCAGAGCCTCAAGTCTATAGCTGGGACTTAAAGAACAACAATTTTGGAATTTTAATCTTCAAGTCAGAGCTTGATCACTGCTGCAACTGGAGGAAAAACCTTTTTGAAAAGGTTGCCTGCCTTCTTGGTCTTTGCGGATTTTAAAAAAGATTAAATTGGCCCAGTAATGACAACTTTCGACTTGATTTCACGCCTATTTTTAAAAGAAAGCCGATGAGTGTCCAAAACAACTCCATAAGATGGGCTGCATTTTGTTTTTTCAATATTCAAATCAATACTGCTTTCAAGTAAAAACAGCCCATTTGGTGACTCCAGATTCCAATTAAAATCGTCTAGCTTTTTAAGGATTAAATCAGGGGCCAAAATAAAATTTAAAATGAGCTCTTGGCATCCAACGTCCAAAGCCTGATCAGTAATGATTACTTTGAACTTTTTGGTTCCTTTTAAAGGAATTATTTCAAGATTTCTGACAAATTCAAAATCCTGTTTTTTATAGGCTCCAGCAACAGACAATGGCTCCGTTGAGAAGAAATTAGATGAGTCAACAAATTGATCAAAACAAAATAATCCTTCTTTAAAATAAGCCTGGTCAAAGGCTTTTGGAAAAATTGTTGAGTGAGCATAAAAAGATCTTAAATAATTGCGCAATTCCTTATTTCTTAAGTAAAAACCGGAGCCAGAATCAATGAAAATATCGATTCCAAAAATTTTTAGTGTCACTGAAAGCCAATCGGCGTGAAAATGTCCAGTGGGCTGTGATTTTTTACCAGTCGGCAGTTTCAAGGAACAAAAAATATTTTTGTCTCTAAAAAAAATAATTCCAAAATCATTGAAAAATTCTGAGCTTAAGCCTTGCTGCGCATTATTTTTGTGCTCCAAGCCGAAAACAAACTTCGAGCTGTCTAAATCGCCGATTGGCAAAAGGTTTCCATCATAATCGAAACATGATTTAAAAAACTGAAAAATCTTATCTTTCTTGTTACCTAATTTTCCGCTACCGAAAGTTTCATGAATTGCTTGAAAATGAATAAACATTTCACAAACAAGTCGATGATATCCCGTTGATCCCTCATAACTTGAACCATCACCAAAAACTTGCTGATCAAATTGCTTTGAAAATTCTCCAAAACAGTGATCCAGAGCTATTTTGTCATCAAAAAAGGAATTTAAATAAATAAGTCCCAATAAATCAGAGAGGACATGGTTATTGGGTCGGTCAAACTCCTCAAAACAGTCCTCTATAAAACTTTTGTGTAAATAAAGCAGTTCGGCAATCTTTGATTGGAAAGCTTGATCAAAATCCATCAAACAAACAATCCAAATCAAATTAACTGCTCGAATTGCCGCCTCCATGGCACAGGTCCAATTTGGTCCGGTCAGATAATCATTTTTTTTCATCCAGCTCTCGATGACCTTTTTTACAAAATCGGAACTAGCCTTTGACCCCAATCCATAAAAATGTGCAACTGCCAACGGCATTAAAAACTGTAGCCTTGAAAATTCCCAGGCAATTCTTATGTCGGGATTTTGCGTGCCTAAGTGATTAATTTTTTTTGAAAGTTCAGCCATCAAATCCCAACAAAACTGCCCACTTACAAAATCAAGTTCACAGCCGTCGCAAAGCTTTTTTTGACAGGTGTTAAACCAGAGCAAATCAAACGATTCTACGTTCAAAAACTGGTCGTTAAAAATTTGAATATTTCCATTGATTGTTTTCCGACAAAGTTCGGCCAATTTGACCTTATCTTTTAAAAATTCCGGCGCAAAGGGACTTCTTATTATTTTTTCAAAAATAACGCTTATTTTAGGTCTAAAATTTTCAAAGACCTTTGCGTCATGCTTCTTGCCACAAAAATAGGGCTTAATTCCAGCAAAAAATAAAAATCTATGCTTGAGTTTGTGAAAAATCAGCCGCAATCGTCGTTTAATTCTTAAAAAAAATTTTACAGACATTTTATAAAAAAACCTTATGGATAAATAAAAACCATTTATAGCTCATAAATAATTATCACCTTTTTTTATCATTAGATTGAAATTGTCAAAACAATGGCAATAAGTTGCCTAAAAATAAGCTTTAGCCTGCCTTTGTTAGAACAAAATTTATCATCTTAATTTTTCATCGTATGCGCAGGCACTCAGACCATTAAAATGGGTTGCTTTTCGATGGAAAATGCAGTTTTAGAACAAAACCAAAAAACGCTCTCCCTTTGGAAAATAATTCAATATTGGGCTCCCGAGGCAGCTTCGGCCGCTTGCATAGTTTTCCTGCCAATAATTGTCGATCTATTATTTGTAGCCAAACTGAATTCAACTCAAACCTACAGTGCCATTGGCATGTCGAGTAACTTAATTCATTCCTTAATAAAACTTTCAGAGGCCATTTCAATTTCAGGAATTGCAACAATGGGCCGTTATAACGGTGCAAGCAAATTTCATGAATGCGGAAAAACCTTCTTTGACTCACTTGCCGCCTCGGGGATTTTGGGAGTAATCCAATTTTTGGTCGTAGGAATGAGCGCAGGACCTTTTATGCGATGGATTGAGGCTCCTGATGCTGTCCGATACATGGCTGTGCCTTTTATAAAAATACAGGCCATGGCAATATTTTTTGCCTTCACTTACATGGCTTTCATTGGGTTTTTTAAAGCGATCAAAGATACGAGAACCCCATTTATTATCAATATTTTAGGAATAATTTTGTTTTTATTCCTCGATTATTCACTTATTTTTGGCAAGTTTGGATTTCCAGCCGT
>CAYTZU010000111.1:0-3001 GCA_964442725.1 uncultured Pseudomonadota bacterium | reverse complement strand
GCAACGACCATTCCAACCACCTGTGATTTTTCTTTGAGACGAATCGCGCGCACACCACTGGCCTGACGACCCATTGCGCGCACCTCTTTTTCGTGGAATCTGATTCCTTGTCCAGCACTTGTGGCAACGACAATTTCGCTCTCCCCGGTGCCAATGCCACAGAAGGCCAATTCGTCATTGTCTCGCAAATCGATTGCATGAATTCCTGTGCTTCTGATTTTTGCAAAGGCCTTCATTTCGGTCTTTTTAATCACGCCAAGTTTTGTGACCATGACCAGATAATTTTTATCAAGACCGCTTGTACAAAGAAGTTTTATTATGCTCTCGCCCTCCATGAGCGGAAGAACGTTGACAACAGCACGACCTCTGGCGATTCTTGAACCCTCAGGAACTTGGAAAACAAGCTTTGAATAAACACGACCTTTATTTGTGAAGAAAAGTAAATCATCGTGATTTTTGGCAACAAAAACATCCTGAATTATGTCGTCAAATTCATCAAGGCTAACCATGCCTTTTTTGCCTTTTCCACCGCGGTGTTGTACTGCATAATTTTCAGATTTTACGCGTTTCAAATAACCTTTTTTGGTTAAAGTTACGACCACTTCATCATTTGGAATTAGGTCGATTTCTGAAACATTCAATTCGCCCTGTTCAATGGCAGTTCTTCGAGGGTCGGCAAAATCGGCCTTTATCTTCTCAAGTTCGGCAATGATGACATTGTTCAAAACGGCCCTGTCTGAAATGATTCTTTCAAGTTCGACAATTTTTATCTGAATTTGAGCAATCTCTTCTTTGATTTTTCCAACTTCGAGCGCCGTTAATTTGTGAAGACGCATCTCCAAAATTGCTTTTGCTTGACTTTGAGAGAGCGAAAAACTTGAACAAAGTGCTTCTTGAGCACTATCAAAATCATTGGTTGATTTTACTACTTTGATCACTTCATCAATGTTTGAAAGCGCCGTGATCAGACCAACTAAAATATGTTCTCGATCTTTATTTTTCTTGAGCTCAAATTTGCTTCTGCGAGTGACAATTTCGACTCGGTGAATAATGAACTGGTCGATTATTTCGCGTAAATTAAAGATTGTTGGTCTTCCACCCAAAATTGCAAGCATAATCATTGGAAAAGTAGTCTGGAGCGGAGTGTGCTTGTAAAGTTGGTTTAAGACGACCTGTCCGGACTCTCCTCGACGAAGTTCGATGACAACTCGAACATTGCCACGGGCTGATTCATCACGAATATTTGAAATTCCTTCAATGATTTTATCTTTGGCCAAATCGGCAATTTTTGAGATCAAGTCGGCTTTGTTGACCTGATACGGGATTTCCTTGATTATCAAATAATTTTTTTTCGAATCCTCTTCAATGTCGACAACTCCGCGAACTTTCACTGATCCGTGTCCTGTTCGATAAGCCTTGATTACGTCACTCCTTCCGCAGATAATTCCACCGCCAGGAAAATCAGGCCCAGGAATTATCGAGAAAAGCTGATCTTCAGGCAGTTCTGGGTCTTTAATTATTGCAATGCAGGCATCGAGAACCTCTCCCAAATTGTGCGGAGGAATCGAAGTTGCCATTCCGACGGCAATTCCGTTCGATCCATTGACCAAAATTTGGGGAACCCTGCTTGGAAGAACGAGCGGCTCAAGGCAGCTTTCATCAAAGTTTGGCGTAAAATCGACCGTTTCCTTTTCAATGTCAGCGAGCATTTCACGCGAAATCTTTTGCATTCGAACTTCTGTATAACGAAATGCTGCAGGGCTGTCACCATCCAAGGAACCCCAGTTTCCTTGACCGTCCAAGAGCGGATATCTTCTGGCAAAATCCTGAGCCATTCCAACCATCGTTTGATAAATCGGGGCATCACCGTGTGGATGGAAGTTTGCAATGACCTCTCCGACAACGGCCGCCGATTTTCTGTATGGTCGCTCGTAGTAAAGTCCGAGTTTGTGCATTGCGTACAAAATTCGTCTGTGAACAGGCTTCAAGCCATCACGAGCGTCTGGAAGCGCTCGGCTGACGATAACCGACATTGCATAATCAAGGAATGAGGTTTTTAGCTCTTTTTCAATTGATACGGGAGTTGATTTTCCGCTTCCATTTTCTGAATTTGAATCCATTTTTTCCCGATCCATCGATCCTCTACTTGCATTGAAAAATTAAGACACAGACATTGAACATTTTCCAGGTGAGAGATTGTACTATTTTTGCTTAAAATGAGCAATCTTAAGCTCTTTTTAATGAGATAAAATTTATAATTTATGTTGATGTGCTAAAACTAATTGGTAGCAAACACTTAAAAAATTAATCAATTTAATTTTTAAATGTTTTTCTTGATGTCATTGAGAGTGATTTTTATCTAAGCTTTAAGTTTCAAAATTCAGATCGTTGATTTATTGGAACTCAAACACGCAACAAATAGATGCAAACAGAATTTACGATTTTTATAACTTATTTTGGTCTGCTCTTGTCACCACAAAATTTAATGTCAGGATGTGTTTGCAGTGATCAAAATTCCACAGAGGTGTCAAGAGTTGAAAGCGGTCGATTAAATCGAGCTGGTCGGCGAGGAGTCCTCAAAGTTCTAGCAAAAGAAAAAACCAACAAACAGGTCAATTTTGATGGAATTACTCCAAGTCCTCGCGCAAGAGCGCAAAATCTGAGGATTCCACAGGCACACGAGCCATTGGCAAATCCGTTGGCAAGTAGTCCTCGAACAATAAATGACGAGTTGGCAAGACGAAAATTTAATCAAAAGCTTTCCGACCCACAATTTATGATTTATTTGACGATTCGCGGGGTTGAAAATCCAGCCGCTCTCAGCCCAAAGGTGCTCGAGGCCTTTTTAACCGACTTTGAAATCCTCAAAGAGGAGGGTTTTAAATCTGGCAAAATAATTGAGCAAAAATAAATGATTATGCCCGCCGCAACATCAAATTATTATTTCTACTTGAATTTCATTTTGTGATCATGCTTTAATTTCTGGTGTATTGGTTTTGAA
>CAYTZU010000110.1:0-3049 GCA_964442725.1 uncultured Pseudomonadota bacterium | reverse complement strand
AAAGCTATGGATATGCCCAGGGTCTTTCAAATCGACTAAAAACCCGTGCTCAGGCTCAGTTGGCCTCAATATTTCTCTCGTTTACACTTTTCATCGATGATTACTTGAACGCCTTGACTACGTCATCGGTCATGAGAGTTTTGACCGATAAATTTAGGATCCCACGGATCAAATTGGCATTTTTGACAACGGCCATGGCTGCGCCACTTTGTTCGATGGTTCCAATTTCAAGTTGGGCTGCCGCAATAATTATGTTTTTGACTGGAGCTGGAATTACAGTCAAGCATTACCAGGCTGTTATCATTGCCGATCCATTTATGACATTAGTTTTATCAATTCCTTTCATGTTTTTTTCAATATTTCTAATTCTTTCGGCAATTTTCATAGTCTTGACCGGTGTTTCTTATGGAATAATCCAAAAGCATGAAAAAATTGCCCTTGCCGATGGAAATTTATTTGGAGGGGCAACACCTCCAGAAGCGGAAATTCATTCTTCCTATGAAAAAAATCATTTAAAGCATAGATACATAAATTTTTTTGCCCCTCTAATCGTTCTTTCCGGTTCTATTTTTTTAATAATGCTTGCAACAGGCGGTTTTTTTACAAAAGGTGCCAATTTTATCCAAAGTTTGGTTTTAGCAAAAGCTGAAATATCATTACTTTCTGGAGCTTTTTTATCTTTGATTTTCACATTTTTTCTTTATTTTGTGCAATCTAAAATTGATATCCAAGGTGGCCTGAAAGCTTGCTCTGATGGCTTTTTTATGATGAAGGATTCATTAATTGTTTTGACCTTGGCTTGGACGCTTGCAAGTTTCATGAATTCAGATCTACAGAGTGGCCGATACATTGCTAAAATATTGATGCCAATCATTGGCAAAAGTCTTTTGCCATTTTCTGCTTTTTTGATGTCCACAATTATCGCATTTGCTATAGGTTCTTCTTGGGCCACGATGACCGTGATGTTTTCGATGGTTATCCCAATGGTTCCAGCTTTTGCAGGGCTTAAAACTCCAGTTTTTGTTTCTTCAGTTGGTTTAATTTATCCGGTCATTGGTGCTATTCTGTCGGGGGCAATTTTTGGAAGTAGTCTTTCACCAATTTCTGATTTACTTGTAATTACCTCAAAAAACACGCAGGTTAATCACTTTGATTATGTGAAATCTCAGGTTCAATATCTACTTCCAGTGGGCTTTGGTGCTGGATTGTCATTTGCAATCACTGGGGTTATTGATGCTTTTTCTTACAAAACTATGTTTTTGGCTTCTATCTTTCCAGGAGCGGTTTTAACAGGCTTGATAATGCTCATTTTGAAGCAGTTCAGTAGAAAATAGGGCATCTCGAGTTTCTGGGACATGTTTTGAAATCACGCTTTGTTGTAGGTGATGATTTAGCCCTTAATTTGCTTTTCACAGTTGTTGAGGGTAGTAATAAACGTGAGTTTGATAAGCTCTGCCTCTGGATGTTTTTTGAATACTCTCGCAGTGAGTTGCGAAGGGATAAAAGAGGCTTCTTTTGTACTATTTCTGTGGGCCTGAAAAGTTCTTCTATTTCATATGATGATTGTTCTGCAACTGAACAATATTGGTTTAGGAGATCATAGATTTGTGAGTTTGAAACATAAATAAGATGATGAAGTGTTATTGCGGCCAATGAAACAACCGATGCCATAGGACTTTCATTTTTTATAGGTAGAGTGAATAAATAAATCTGTTGTAGGATTTCAGGTTCGAACAATTGTCTCAGTTCGAGCAAATATTGACAATTTTGTCTTAAAGCTTCGGCATCTTTGTCTATGGTGCAGTGGATCTTCTGGGTGGCGTTGTAAAAATCTATTTTTATCTGACAAAGGAAAATACTCAGGACATTGTATTTTATGAGTCCTTTCCTTAAAAGTTGAAAGTTGCTTTTTGTTCTCGGTGAGCACGCAGGATTATTTATAGGATATTCTTTTTGGTCTTTATAACTTGGAAGTAGGAGCTCAACAACATCTTCTAAGTTGAATTCTTCAAATTTTATTTCTGTTTCATCGCAGTAGTGGAGGATTGTTGTCAAAAAGTCTTTAATTATCGGGTAGTCTTGCAATTTTTTCACAGCTTTTGAGTTAGAAAAAATTAGAAAAACAAAAAAAAAGAGGACTTTATGCTTCATAGTTTTCCTACTAACAACTTAGTACGACAAACGTGATTATAAAATGACAAAATTGCATAACAGAAATTATAAGGGTCGCCCTTTTGTTTTTTCCATACAATGGAGAAGATTATCTAAAGGTAATTTCCAAATTGTTTAATCAAAAAACGTCCAAATTGTTAATTTTTTTATTTTGCAACATTCTGTTTTGTATTTATTTCAACCCGTTTGCAAAAAACGAATTTATAAATACTCTCCTGTCTAGAAGTTTTTAATTATCTGTTTGTCTGACAAATTTTGGAGCCGATGGATATGTTGTTTTCGAGAAAAATATCTAAATTAATTTTTGGTATCTCCTTATTTTCTGCCTTTGGGCTAGGAGCTTGGTGGGGAGGGCAGAAGAGCTTGGATGTTTTGTTCATTGATATTAAAAGACTTTTTTCAAAAATTGATCTATCAAATGCAACCGTAGATGGTCTTGACCGACTAAAGGAACGGATTAATGCATCAATTAGATTTGCTTGCAAAGAGGCATCAATCGAAAAACCTGGACGTATATCAAATCATTACAGCTTCGACAAGCTCAAGCGAATAATAACGGACATAGAGACTTTGTTTGATGAAGCGCCCGCTCAAGTCAGCCAAGAAAGTCTTAAAAATACAAAAGATTTATTAACTGCCATCACAAATATCGCAATGGGAGCAAGGCTTGCGCGCAAAGACAACAGACAAATTGTAGAAAAGTATGAAAAAACAACGCTCTTAAGTGATTTAGAGAAATTCTTTTTAAACAATACCGATCTCTCGCAAACAACGGACTCCTTAGAAGTATCGCGTGATAAGCTCATCACCGAGTGCTTCTCTGCTTGCCAAATCAAAAAAGATGAGATTCAAAGACATTCTGGATATTCAGCTATTC
>CAYTZU010000109.1:0-3079 GCA_964442725.1 uncultured Pseudomonadota bacterium | reverse complement strand
AAAGCGGTTATAAAATACGGATCAATTTGAGAAGGGACAAAGTCAAAAACCGCAAAACTTTGCATCGAAAGCAAAGTGTGGATAAAAATCCATGCAAAAATCGGCAGAAAACTTTCTGACAAAAACTCCAAAAGTCCAGACAAAAAAGTCCACGGAAGCGAGCCTGTGTAGCCACTTTTCATAATTATTAAGTATCCAAGCCGGCTTCTGAGTTCTTTGAAGATTTTTGAGAACAAAAAGTAGAGGACTAAAAAGATCAAAATCGTTATCAGGAAGCCAAAAACCTGTTCAAGAGTAATTGAGCTAATCAATCCGATAATTGCGAATGGAAAAATTTTATCCGGAGTAGTCCAGAAAAATTTGCCAATAAAGCTTTCGATGTCTTGAAGCGAGGCGATGAAATCTTGGACGGAAATGGCCTTTGGCGAGCGACTCCAAGTCTCTCGTTCTCCAACTTTTTCGCGAATCTCTCTGATGAGTGTGTCGTGCTGATTTCTCAGAGTTTTGTACTTGCTGGAAATTTCAAGCAAATCACTTCTGTAAGCGCCAAAGTTTTGCCACGTGGCAATTGTGTTTAAGGCATCAAGCTCGTTTTCAAGCTCCTTGTGAAGCTCCTTTAATTCGTGCCGTTCGGATGGGTCGCCGGTTTTCATTTCAGTTTCAGCAATTTTGGCCTTTATTTGTAGCTTTCGAAGTGCTGTGTCTTCCGAATCAGGCTCCAGATAACGCTTTGCATCAAAATCTTTTATTCGACTTTCAATAAAATTTCGATCATCTTTGAGCGTTTGGAGCGCATTTTTGATCTCAAAATTAATTGATTTTAATCCAAGACGGACTTCAACATTTCGGACTTTGAACAAAAGCTCAAGCGCCTTGATCTCCTCAAGGTCGGCCTGCAACTCAATTTTGCCGATCTGGTGGTCAATTTCGTGCAGTGCTCTTTTTTGTCGAACTAGTGCCAGATATTTTTTGCAATGATTTATGAAGTTTGCACGATTTGATAGGTCTTTTTGATAAACAGTTTTTAAACTTGCCTCAAGGCGCTCGATTTGCTCCTCAAGTCTTATTTTTTCCTTTGCTTTTTCATCAAGAGTTTTTCTGAAGGATTCTCGTTGATGCGTAGCAAGTTTTTGCTGCTCTTGGAATCTTTCTTGAGCGTCCATGAGGTCTTTGCCAGTGACAAAAAGTCGATCTTTGGCCCTTGAGAGCAATGTTTCAAGGTCTTTTTTCTTGTACTGCAAGATCGTGATTTCATCGCCCAGTTGCTGAACTTCTAGGTTCAAACGCCTAATTTTTAGCTCCAAGAGTTTTAAAGAATCCTTGTCGAGATTAATTTTTAGGTCCAAAACCTCATTTTTTGACTTTAAATCGCATTTGTTTTCAATGTCTAAATCGGCCTCAAAGGCTTGGCTTTTTTTATCAAGAAGAAGCTCAATTTCTTTCTTTGTGCTGGCAATTTTCTCTTGAGCTAGAGTTATGAGCCTGAGAACCTTTTCTCTTTTTGACTTTGCAATTTTGAGTTTTTCATTGTTTGAATAAATTTCCTCCTCAATTCCGTAAATATCCTCGATGTAGAAGGTAATTGTTTCAAAATTGACCTTTAAATCGATTGTTATATCGATGTTTGCGCGAAGATAGGCAAGATTTAAATCAATTGAACTTTCGATCAATTTCCACGTTTCGATGATCTCAGAGAGGACTTTATCTCTTGAGTTCAAGAGCTCAACTTTTTCTGAATAGAGAGCGCGTTCTTCCTCGTTTGATGGCGCGGAATCGATTTCTTTGAGCTCGAGGTCGATGTTTGCTCTGACCACCTCCAGTTCATTGCAGGCTTTTGCCGACTCCTCTTTAATTTCAACTAAAAAGTCAAAGGTTTGCTTGGCGGCCGCCTGTCGACCGGCTTTACTGGCCAGAGAGCGTTTTTCTGGAATTGAAATCTCGGTAGTTTTTAGCGCATCGGAGACTAGATTTAGTCCGCCATTGAGACCGGGTGGGAGGAGATTTATTTTGCGCTCAGAAAATACCGTTGAATAGAGACCAATCAATACAATCAAAATTTTTGTTAGAGGGATCTTCTTGATAGCCATTTTTAATTACTCTTTTGATTAATCAGCTTAAAAAAATACGGATAAAAAGCTTTATCCAGACCACTTTCGATTTGTTGTTTTACTGAAACGCTGTCAAAATTATAATGCTCGAACTCTTGGGCAATAAATTTTAAACCCGGTATCGAGGTTGGGTCAACCTTGGAAATTACTATGATCTGGAAAATTCCAGACAAGAGTTCGATTTTTTGGTCGTAAACAAGGCCTGTCGCCTCCAAAATGCTTGCCAGACAGGCCTTTTGCGTCAGCTGATTAAAATTTGGATCGAGGCTGTTCCAGTCAAATTCAAAAATATCGCGTAAAGTTTGAAAGCTTTTGGCGCAATCTAAATTTTCCGGAAAAATCTTTGAGCAAAATCGCGCAAGGTCGAAAAGCCAGGCAGTTTTATTGACACAAGAAATGATTTGAACATTTTTTCGCCAGGCCTGCTCGATTCTTAAAATCTTTGGATTTTTATCGTCTGCCAAGAAATAAAAGCTGCTGGCCGGCCATAGAAAATCAAGGATGTTTGGATTTGCGCTGGCAATAAGCTTTCCGTGATTTTGGCTCAAAATTGATACTTTATTTTGTTTTGGGAAAAACCGCTCCAAAACAAGGCCCAAATCTTCTAACAATTTAAATCAATTTTTTATTAATTAAAAACTATAAATTACCCAAAATTGGCTGCCCATCGAGTTAACTGATCAATGAGCAGCCAAAACTTTAAACATCAACTGCTTGGAATTTTCTCAAAGGGGTGAAGTGATCGACCAATTCGTCTCCATCGGAATTTTTTTGTAAAGAAGCTTATTGGATGTTTGATCAACTCAAAGAACCAAAATGCTTCGGTGCTATCAACCGACCACAAAATTCTGCTTGCTCGTCCGCAAACAAGTGACGCATCAAGAAAGCCCCAATTTCTGCAGTCGTAGCTATTTTTCCTGTTGTCTCCCATGCACCACAATTTACCAGCAGGAACCTTTCTTGGAGGAAAT
>CAYTZU010000108.1:0-3086 GCA_964442725.1 uncultured Pseudomonadota bacterium | reverse complement strand
TTATTGGAATGTTTTTGCGATTGTTTGTTGTTTTGGCCTTTGCTTTGTGCAACGTTGTCAACGCATTTTGTCCATGTGGTCCAAATGGCTGCACCCCAAATCCTATTCATTTGGCGATGGCAGAGACGGCGCCTTCTTCTGATGATTTAGCCTTTTCTACAGCTCCAAATTCAAATGATCTTCCCGCGATGGATAAAAATAACGATGATGACTTGAACGCGCAAAACAATACCGATTCTAATAATGGTAACGACATGATCAATCAAGGAGCTAGACAAGGATTTGAGCGAGAAATGCCAGCTGACCCTTTCGCTGATCAAAACCAATTGAATGAATCTTTGGAAAATGAAGGGCCTTCTGAGGCAGATAATCTAAACGAATAGTTTTTGCACTCTTTAGGTACTTTTTGTTATTTAAAACAGTGATTTGGAGGTTGTTATGGGTTGGGCAAAGTTTTTTAAAGGTATTTTTATCCTAACCTTAATTTTTGGAATGGTTAATCCTTGTTTTGCGCCTCCTCCAGGATATCAAGGAAAATCTCAACAACTTGGAGCAAATAGATTGCGTTCGACAGTGACGCCATCACCTACTATTGGAAATGTTCGTGGTTTAATGAGTGGAGAAAATAAAAATCCTCCTCCGTTAAGAACTGCGGCCCCGTTTTTGACTAGTCTGGATGGGTCTTTTCCGTCTAAGCGGGCAAGACAGTTGCCGCCGCCTCCTGTTGTTGAGGAAGTGCAACCTAAATTTGCTACTCAGGAGCAATTCGAAAGAGCTTTTGAGCCACGAACTGCAATTAGTTCCACGCCTTTACAAAATTCCGTACCCGAACCATTAAATGAAAATGATGATGCTAAAGTGCGCAAGTCGGCCCAAAATATTTTGGCCGAACAATTAGCTGCTTTTAGGGCTAATTCAGCCAGAGCGAAGAAACCTTCCATTATTACTGCACCAAAACAAACTGAATCAAATCGTAAGATTTTGCCTAAAATTGAAGTAACTCCACCGACTCCTCGAGATGGGTTTAATGATATACCCAAGGAATTTGATGGTTTTGGGCAGTCAGAAGGATTTTTGAAGGTTGACGAAGATCCAGTGATAGGATTAGGGCGAAGAGGAAGTATCCTCTCCGATACCGATTTGCAAAATTTTAGAGCAAGAGAGAGCGTTTTGGGAACTAAGGCTGATATAGCAGATCTGCAGCGGAAAACCACTCAAGCTAATTATGATGATCAAATTAATGCAAAAAAAGAAAAAATGAAGGTAGCTACTGATTTCGATGAAAGGCAAATATTACAAAAATCTATAGAAATTGATCAGGCAAATAAAGAATATGCGAATCTTTATGGTCAATACAATGATGAAACTAAATTGAGAATTGAAAGTGGGCTCCCTGTTGATCCAGAAAAAGTTCAAGAAATAGAACTATTAATGACTGAACAAAGCAAAAAATTAGATTCTCTAAATACTCAATTGAATGGACTTAATAAAAGGGCTCAAGAAAATAAGCAAAGAAAACTCGAATCTGTCATGAATTTTAACAGAATGGCCATTGGGAGCCTTGAACAGGGGCCTTATACAGAAAGCGAGCGTGAAAATGCTCAAAAACTTATTAATCAAAGCCCTGTGTTTGCCAATACTTTAACAGAAAAAAGATTTGGGATTCAATTGCCTTGATTTAGAAAGGGCTCTTAAATTAGCCCTTATCTCAAATTATATTTAGTGAATAAAGAGGGGGGGTTAACTACAAAACCCCCCTCTTTATTCATTTTTCTTGAATATTTGCACAATGTTTGCAGCCTGAATTTTTTTATACAAAATTTTGATAGGATTAGAATGGATAAGTAATTAGGGATCTAAATATTTTGTGCAACATGAGTAAGCAAAGGTTATTTAATTTGAGGTTGGTTTTACTTTATTTTTGTTTTTTTAACTTAAACTCTAAAAGTAGGGCAGATTATCTTTATGATCTAGCCATGTTGGATACGCGTTTTGTACCGCAATTTCAATGTTTTGAAAGTCCCCTACCAATTTCTGACCAAACCATTTTCCAAAACATAGCCAGAACATTAGATGCCTATGATATTTTGTCCAGAGATATGTTCAAAATATTCAATGTTTATCTGCAAGCATCCAGAGAAAAGGATCAAGATTGTAAGAGGTTGAGTGAAGCAATTTATCTTGGCCTAAAGGTTGCTACTTGTTGGAAGATGCTTTTTGTATTCGACAGAAATGCCTATGAGTTGGCTCAAAGACCTGCTGTTGCAGGTATCCATGAGTGTTCTCAAGAAACAGAGGCGCCAGCCGAGCGGTTTGATCCAATATTTGATAAAATAGTTCGAGATGGTGATATCGGAGGGTTTTCCGATTTTCTGCAGAATTGCATTAATGTTACCCGCGAACAGGGCAATACAAATACTAACTATATTTTGAATGTGGGATTCCTCTTCATAGACATCCTTTTGAATAATTTCATCAGACACAGAAACATTGAGGACATCGATCTGATGGCCTGTGCTTTGCTTGGCGGTCACCATGATCATCAAGTAGAAAGTTATTTCCAGTCAAAAATTTTTGGTCAATTGATTAATCATTTTATTCAATCAATTAGGCCGAGTGAGGGAAGTTTTATCTCTCTGGACCGAAGGTTTTCCTATAAAATCGAGAAAATAATTGTTGCATTGAGTGAAAAAGGGCTGAGGCCGGCCTGTCTTCTTTGTTCCAATCCGTTAATTTCCTCGATTTGTGCTCCTGATTGCAATCCTGGAAGCTTTTGCCATCCAGCATGTCTTAAAAAAAGCAATGGAAGCTGTCCTTTTTGCCGAGGAGCCCATGGTTCAACGTTTATTTCCCCTGATTCATTGTCAAAAACAACGTTAAAAGCTCTTCCAAGCCTTGAAAAAATTGGTTCTTCTGATCATCAGTCAAGACTAAGGAGTAGAACGCCCAGAGGCCGTGGCCTTACACCCAAACCAAGGGGTTCTCATCGCTTTGAAACTAGATCAAAAACTCCAAATTTAAGGCCAAGAGTTACCGGCCTGGGCAGAACTACGCATCTGCCAGTAGTTAAAAGTACGATTGGCTCA
>CAYTZU010000107.1:0-3107 GCA_964442725.1 uncultured Pseudomonadota bacterium | reverse complement strand
ATGGTTGTACCACTTTTGGTTCTCGACGATAAGGTTATCGCTGGGATTCAGGAGGCTAGCCAAAATAGCCAGGAGATTCTCCTTGTTGCCGCAAGGATAACTTCTGAAAATTATAGTGGTCCGATCGGAACTGAAGATTTATACAGAGTTGGCACAGTCGGCAAGATTTTGAGAATCATGAATCTTTCCGATGGAAGTATAAAAGTGTTAATTCAGGGGTTATATCGAGCAGACATCGGTGTTATAAGCTCGAAAAATGGGATTCTAAAGGCAAAGATTTCAAGCCGTGATTTTTGCGCAAATTTGGATAAAAAGCCTTTAATTGAGGCAAAAGCCAAAGAAGTTCTTGGAGTCATTGAAAAACTTGGTAAACATTTGGGTGAATACGGCCGAGAGTTCCAAGTTTTAGCCTCACAAATTCAGGATCCGGAACGTTTTGTCGACTTTATTCTTTCGCAAATGGGTGCACCGGTTGATCGAATGCAAAATCTGCTTGAAAGGCAGTCGGTTTTGGATCTGCTGGAAGAGGTTTTTAAACTATTCAGTTTTGAGCTTGAGGCAGAAAGCATTCGTCGCGAAGGAGGCAATGATTTCCAGTCATTTCAAGGCAAAGACAATTCATTTAAAGATCGAATGAGAAATATGCGTAGAGAGCAGGATGAAGAGGAAACGGAAATCGATCTTTTGATAAGAAAAATCGAGACCATGCCGCTTTCAAAAGAGGCTCGTGAAGAGGCAGAGCGAGAGGTCAGAAGACTTGAGCGAACTTCTTCAGATTCACTTGAGGCGGCCGTTATTAGAAACCATCTGGATTGGCTTTTGGGAATGCCTTGGGGCACCTTTACACAGGACAATTGTGATTTAATCAAAACGAAACAAATTTTGGATGAAGATCATTACGGCCTAGATTTAGCAAAAGAAAGAATTTTAGACCATTTATCGGTTAAAAATTTTCAAGCAAATCACAATGCTCCGATTTTATGTTTTTCTGGCCCTCCAGGCGTTGGAAAAACCTCATTGGGTCGATCGATTGCTCGAGCAATGGGCCGCAAATTTCAGAGAATTGCTTTGGGTGGCGTTTATGACGAGTCAGAAATCCGTGGGCATCGAAGGACCTATGTTGGAGCGCTTCCTGGTCGAATTATCCAGTCGATTAAAAAGGCTGCAAGCATGAATGCAATTTTGATAATCGATGAGCTCGATAAATTAGGATCAACCGGTCGAGGGGATCCGGCATCAGCCTTACTTGAGGTTTTGGACCCGGAACAAAACTCCTCATTTTATGACAACTATTTAGGAGTGCCATTTGATTTATCAGGAATTATGTTCATTGCAACTGCCAATGATTCTTCGGCAATTCCAAATGCTTTGCGCGATCGAATGGAAATTGTTGAATTGACAGGCTATTCAGATGATGAAAAATTAAGAATTTCAAAAAATTACCTTGTCAATAAAGTCACAAATAACTATGGGCTTGATGGAAAAGGTTTTGGCGTCACTGACGATGTTTTGAACTTTGTTGTACAAAATTATACGCGAGAGTCCGGGGTCAGAGAACTTGAACGAATGATTCAAAAAATGTGTGCCAAATTTGCTCGATCTTTAATTGAGACCGGCAACAAAGTTGATTTTACGACGGAAAATATAAGAAATTACTTGGGCAATCGAAGATTTGTATGTGATGAGATCGACAAAACAAATCGCATTGGTGTAACAAATGGTCTTGCCTGGACAGCTTACGGCGGAGAAATTCTTCAAGTTGAGGCAATCATAATGCCTGGAAGTGGCAAAATCATGCTCACAGGACAGCTTGGTGATGTGATGAAAGAATCGGCTCAAGCGGCAGTCAGTTATGCACGTTCGCACTGCGGAAAATTTGGGATAGATCCAAAGCTGTTTAGGGATTATGACCTGCATATTCACCTTCCAGCTGGAGCAATTCCAAAGGATGGACCCTCAGCTGGAATTACAGTTTTATCCTCAATTTTGTCTGCCTTTACCGGGCGGCCAATTGATGGCAAGTGCGCAATGACTGGGGAATTAAATCTTCAGGGATTAGTTCTGCCAATTGGTGGGGTCAGGGAAAAAATTTTGGCCGCAAAACGTCATGGCGTTGATTACGTAATTTTGCCGGATAAAAATAAACATGATGTTCAAGAGGGCTTTTTGAATATTGATAATCTTGAGGTGATTTTTTACAACAATGTTGATGACATTTTAAACAAGGTTTTATTACCAAAAGGCGCTCAACTTAAAGCTGGAATTAATTAATTTTCAAAGACTGGCATCGTTTGTTGTCGGCGAAAGCTCTTGGACAGCGGTGCCAGTTTCTTTTCTGTAATTTGGGACTGGAATTTGCCTCCAGGCCGTTCCTCGAATTCGCATCAAAAAAACAATTGCCATGACCATGGTTGAAAGATACAAAGAGCCATAAATCATGGTAATTTTCGTTTCAAGCCCAAAGTTTGCAAACTTTCTGATTAAATACGAAATTGGCATAAAAACAAAACTGCAAGCAAAAAAGCGTGTCATCATTACAGTTTTTACGTCACCGGCACCTCTAAGAGCTCCGGCAAGTGTCATTTGAATTAAATCAAAAAATATCATTGGGCAAATGTTTTTTAAAATAATACAGGCTGAGGCAGAAAAGTTCCTTTTTGGATCTAGAAATGACAGGAGCCAGGCACTTTTGTAACAAGCAATTATCAGGCAGGTGTATGTGCATAGAAATGATAAAAATAATATTTTTAAGATGTTTCTTTGCGCTGTTTTGAACTCACCTGTCCCCAAATTATTACTTACAATAAAGGTTATAATTTGTGCAAAAGCCATGGCTGGAATGTAGGACAATCGTTCGATATTTTTAACCGAATCAATGCTGGCAATGGCACAAACTCCCAATGGCGCGATCATTTTTGCCAGCCAAATGTATGAAAAAGTGAGGGCTGTTTTGTCAGCCATTATTGGAAGGCTCATCTTGACAAGAGAAAACACATTTTTAGGATGAATTACGATAGGCTCAAAATTGAAATATTTGGAATATTGCTTGCGTGAGATCAATAAAATAATGCACAAAGTGGTCATGAAAAAATAACGTGTTGTCGATG
>CAYTZU010000106.1:0-3159 GCA_964442725.1 uncultured Pseudomonadota bacterium | reverse complement strand
ATTAGCGTGTGATGAGGGCCCACGATCAAATTTGCCGAGTTTGACAACTCAAAAATTCCACCGTCTCCATTGATACAGCTGGTCGACCCCGTGCCTGTAAAGGTCCAGTCATTATTGGACAAATTAAAATACCCACCTTCAAGCTCGATATTGACGCCATTTTTAAATTCAAGCGAGCCACTCCAAACATCACAGAGCCCACGCAAACTTTTGCCACCGGCCAAAATTACGCCATTTCCAACAAGCTTTACGCCTCGATCAAAGTCTAAATCGTAGTCCAAAATGAGCGATCCGCCGTTTAAATTTATGTCTTTGTTGATCTTGCTCTTGAGCGCCACTTTGAGCTGCGCTGAGCTGTTTGACAGAACTGTTGGCACCGAAAACACTGGGCTCCCAGAAATTGTGTTGCCGGTTCCCGAAACAATGATAGGACTCAAAACATTGCCATAGCGAGCGTCCAGCGTCGCGTTGCCATCAAGCAAAATTGAGTCGGTCCCAGAAACATCAAAAGTACAGGTCAAAGAGGTCAAAAGCCCGCCGACCTCAAGCGCGCCATCATTAAATTTTATCGAGCTGCCAGAAACAGTGGCTGCAACGTTGTCTTTAAAGGCCAATGTTCCACTAACGTTTGAAAGTGGCGTGTCCAAAATAAAGCGTGAATCGGGATGATTAAACTTCAGCGAGGCCTCCTTGTTTGAAAAATTAATCGGAGCAAAGAGATCAAAGAAACTGCAGTGGTGAAAAACCATTAAAATGCAAAACCGCTTTAACAAAGCCTTATTTGACAAAGCAAAACTCAAAACGCAGGAAATCGCTCAAAACTGCGATGCTGATTCTATTTTTATGAGCAATTATCTGGCAACAAAAAATACCGATTTAGAAAAACCTTTGGCAAATAAGGCGTAAATTAAAATGATTAAAAATATTCCTGTTGACAAGCAATATCGGCAATTTAAACTCCTCTCCATGCCCAGGTGGCGAAATAGGCAGACGCGCTAGGTTCAGAATCTAGTCCTGGAAACGGGATGGGGGTTCAAGTCCCCCCTTGGGCACAGTTAATTTATTTCGATTTGAAAGGCAATCTTCATCTAATCGTCAAAAAACGCACATTTTAATTATTCTTCTAGGTCTATTGACTCAACAAATTTCCAAGTTTTCTCAGTTACGATAGAATTTTGAAAGTGAACAGGACAAGTTAAAAACCTTGTCAATCGAGTAAAAAGACTATGAATTCGATGAAAATATTTTTCAAAGTGCCTGTTTTGGCATTGGTTTTATTTATAGGAAATGCCTTGGCTGACCAGCCAGATCACCCAAACAAACCAAGCACCTCAGAACCATCTGTGCAAACCGACAAATCAATCATTCAGGACCCTGGAAATGACGATCTTAAGGCCTTTGAAAAAGTTGCCAACAAAATAATAAATTATCAATCCAGCCCATTCATTCAAGCCTTATCATGTTCGGCATTCTTCGGAATTATCGGGCTAATTTGGGGGCTTTTTTTTTCATATGATGATGGAGAGATAGATATGGATATGCGTGAAGCCTTTGGATTCATTTTTCCAGGCGCTGCAATCGGCTTGACATCATACATTCCGCTTAAAATCTTTGAACTCTGGAAGAATGGAAGTCTGGAAAGGAATGTCAGGATTTTTTTAAATAACATGCGTAAAACCGTCAAAAAACAAAGACGCATTAAAAGAACAGAAAAGATCGCTTGATCATGCCGCTCTCTTGATGCAGGATTGATTTGTTTCAAAAAGAAACAATATTTCGATAAAAATCATTGAAAAACTCATATTTTTACATTTTTAAGAGTTTTTGACCTTGGAACTTTAAACTCGTAAAAATCTCTATAGACTTTCAAAAGTCCAGTAGGCCGCAATTTTATCCTTCAAAAGAGTAAAAGTATGAATAAATCAACCGAATTTTTGAGGCTTGGAGTTTTAGCACTGACTCTATGCACTGGAAACGCCTTTGCAGAAGATAAGGCCCAAGAAAATAAGCAATCAGAAAAGGTGGAACAAACGGTTAAAGAAATACTAAAAACAGCAGATCCACAAGCTGTTGAAAAAGTGATAAATCAAATGGCTGGCAGGTTTAGCCCACCTAAAATAGCGTTGATTTTATTCATGTTTTCAGTTGCCATTCCTGTCCTGAACAAAACGATAAAAGCTGGCATATCTGGAATACCGGCTTCTGATGATAGTCAAACTCCGATTCCACCAGGATTTCAAACAGCAATAGGAGTCTTTGTGGGTTTAATAGTTGGAAATTTAATAAATGGGAACACTTTAGATATTGCATTTTTTTATTTCGTATTTAAATGTTTTGAATTCAATGAAAAAAAACAGTGCACTAAAACTTTTGCAGAAATGATCAAAACTGAAACTGAAAAAATTAAAAAACAAAGAGAAAAGGAAAAGGAGGAGCTGGGAGAAGATAACGAAAATGAAGAAACTCCTCAGGCATGAAAAAATAAATTTATAAGACACAATTTTTCATTATTAAACGGAAACAACTATGAATAAATCAACTAAATCCTTAGGTCTTGGGATTTTTGCTTTGACACTATGCGCTGGAAATGTTTTTGCCACGGAAAAACAAGATAAAACCCCGCAACAAGCACAAGTTGAACAAACCCTCGCTGATATTTTAAAAACTGCCACGCCAGAAGAACTTGAAATGGTTTTTGGCAAAACTCAGGCCAGATTTACCCCAAGTGGAGCGGCTTTGACGGCAGGATTGACGGCGGCAGTCGCAGGGATGCTTTTTTCTTTGTGGCTCAAAGCTGAGCTTGATAACGTATTATTTGGTGGCGGGATTGGACTCATTGTTGGCTTAATGTCATACATTCCATTCAAAGGATCAGAATGGTTGAATAACAAAAGCAAAAACCAAGTAAAAAACATTAAAAAATTGCTTGAAGATGCTGCAGCGGAAATTAAAAAAGAGCAAGAAAAGGCTGCTGCCGAAGCACAAAAAACTGCTTAATTTGCCTTAGCTTGAATAAAGTATTAAATTGAAATTGGTCGGCAGAGCGCGACCTGAAAATGGGAAAATATAATGAACATCATGAAAAACTTGAAAATATTAGTTCTGTTTTTAATCGCTCTCTCCGGCCAAGCGTTTTGCGGTCCTGAGGCTGAAAATTCG
>CAYTZU010000105.1:0-3223 GCA_964442725.1 uncultured Pseudomonadota bacterium | reverse complement strand
TTGGCGTCCCCAAGGGGATTTGAACCCCTGTTTCAAGAATGAAAATCTTGCGTCCTAGACCAAGCTAGACGATGGGGACACAAAAAATCAATTAAGCAATTTCAACGATTAATTGAAACGACCATTAATCAAACCGATTATGTCCTTTTTTCACTGGAAAATCCAGTGGATCTGACAATTTTTGCTCTGTAGCAAAATCAAAAAACAATATTGGTGAGCCGGGTGGGACTCGAACCTACAACCCACAGCTTAAAAGGCTGTTGCTCTACCGCTTGAGCTACCGGCTCAGTGAAAATTCTCATTCACAAAAAGCAGTTTATCCTCACCAAACCTTTTGTGTCAAGCTGAAAAACTATACTTTTTATTATTCAGCCTCAATAAAACGTTCAGCCCAAGATTAGGCTGGCAATTAAACAATATATTGAAACGCCAATGATATCCATTAATGTTGAAATAAATGGGGCAGCTGAGTTGGCCGGATCAATGCCGAATTTGTCCAATAAAATTGGTATAAAAGTTCCTAAAAATGCAGAACTAAGAACGATTGAAAATAGAGAAAGACAAATTGCTGTCAGGCTTGGAAGCGTGCTTGAAGAAGTAAGAAAAACGCGTATTAGAGTTAAAAAAACCAAGATTAAACCGGTGACAAATGCCACCTGAATTTCTCGAATAAAAACATCAAATTTATTTTTCATGTTTATCTCGCCAGTCACAAGACCTCTAACCATGAGCGTTGCTGACTGGTTTCCAACGTTTCCACCCGTTCCGACAAGCATTGTTAAAAACCATGTCAAAATCTTGTTCTGATCGATTGTCTGACCAAAAGAGTGCATGACCAAGGCTGAAACACTTTGCAGAAACAAGAGCGGCCCCAGCCACAGAACTCTTTGACGAACCACGGTTAAAAATGGAGTTTCAAGGTATCCTCTTCGAGCAGGAGAAAGACCAGACATTTTGAAGGAATCTTCGGTCATTTCCTCTTGAACTACGTCAATGATTTCGCTTGCCGAAATTGTTCCCAAAAAATGGCCTTGATTATCCTCAACGGCCATGACCAGGACTTCATATCGTTGGAATAGCTCGACGACTGTTTCCTGGTCGTCATGAGCATTTACAAAAACATCGATGGGTCGCAGGATTTCCGATAAAGTTTGTTCTGGCTTGTTTCTTACCAAATCGCTCAGTTTCACATAGCCCACCAAATGATGTCCAGCGTCGACAACAAAGACCTTGGGCGGAATATCCTCGGCTCGATTGAGGCCTTGCAGAATTGCGATGCTTTTTTTGATTGTGAACTCGCTTTGTAGCGAAAAGGCCTCGCTGTCGACAAGTCTTCCGGCCGAATCAGGTTTGCAACCCAGTGATGAAATCAGGCTTCTGCGCTTTTTTTTGTGTGTTAATTTTAAGAATTTTTCAAGATCGCTTTCCGGCAGGCACTCAAAGATTGCAATGACTTTATCAGCTGAAATTGCGTTTAAAATTTCGGCAACGTAGTCGTCCTCAAGAGCCTCAACCAAAGCAACCTGCTCATCAACATCAAGTTTTTCAAAAACCTTTTCACCCAGCTTTCTTTCAAACTTTAAAAATAGCGGGATAAAGATCTCTTCCCTTAAGTATGAAAAAACCAAAGCTATTTCAGCCGGATGCCGCTCTGTCAAAGATTTCCAGAGGGTTTGTCCCTCATGGTTGTCCTGAAGCAGAACGCTTTCAAGGTTGTCTTTTATCGAAATTGCCAACTGCTCGATTAATTTCATGTTTTTTAAATCAAAGAAAAGAGAACAATATCACCAAGCACGATTTTACGCCTTGAGTCGCCGGCTTGCAAACTTAATTGTTTAAACAGTTGTTTATGTGCATTTTTTACTCGCTAAGAGCATTTTTGCCATGAAATTCATTGAAAATTAAGTGTTAGCATTGTTCAGCTCTTGGCAAAGGAGTTTTTATTGACTATAAGAAATACCGTATTTTGACAAGATTTATACGCAAAAAGAGTGTTTGACTATGTTCATCAATTTCAGAAGTTTTTATATCTTTGCGTTATTAATTTTTACTTTTAATGCGCGTCTTTTTGCGCCCAAAGGCGATCAATCGAGTTCTAGATCGAGCTCTTCATCAAGCAGCAGTTCAAGCGGTGGTCTAGTGGCAGCTTCAAGACGGGCTCCTCGAGGCCAAAGTTTGAACTCATCGAGTTTAAGGTCTTTTTCGGCAGATTTATTTGTAATAGTTTCAGTTTTGCTTCCTCTTCGTGATCGAAGTGCACTTGGTCAAACTTGCCACGAATTATATGAGTCTGAGCTGTTTGATGGTTTGAAGGTTATCAAGCGAGCTGTATTTTTAGGGCGTGAAGAAGACGTCTGTCCAGGGTGGGGGATCTCTCCATTTGATGTCAAGTTCTTTGATGGCAAAATTTATCTTCTTTGCTCTACTGGCTTAAGGAGCGGCAGATTTACTGCAAATGGGGTTTTGTTTTGCAAAACGCCAGGTAGTTGTTTTAAAGACCACTCAGGACAGCCCATTGAGGTTGACAGTCTTGTCAGCGAAGTTGGCTGGGATCAAGGTGGTATGAGGTTTGTCAATGGCATGCCTGCAGGTGCTCATTGCTTTAGGGATAGGGATGAAGTGGGAGCCATTATTGTAGAAATACTGCCAATAGAGAATATTGAAGACGAAAGATTCAGAGAAAAGCCGTTTGATATAGGTTGTCGTGGACTTGTGTCTCAGATGGCAGAAGGAGCTTATCTCGAGCATCATTTTATAATTTCAAATGACGAATATGAAATTTGTGCATTTGGTGGGCTTGGCAATCAAAGAGCAGTTTTTGTCGTTAAAAACCAGAAGGATAACCTTTATTATTTGCATGTAATGGGAATTATCGAAGGCCAAGTCAGTGATAATTTGCTTTTCCAGATAAAATTGGATGACCGTATTCCTGCGCAAGTGAGCGTTAATTCTAATTACACTCATGCGGTTGTTGGCTATAGCCAGGACGGTAGAATTATGGTTTTTGATTTGCAAAGTGGACAGACTGTCTGTGACTTCTCAATTGGAGCACATCATTTCGGATATCACTCGAAAGTTCCTGAATTACAACTTTCTGCCACTGGTAGAAAATTGCTTGTTGCCAGTTCAAGCGATCAAGGGAATAGAATATTAATCTATGATGTTGGAGGCCAGAGCCCACGTCTTTTGCAAGTTCTTGAACCAGGCGGATTTCAAAGTTTTT
>CAYTZU010000104.1:0-3314 GCA_964442725.1 uncultured Pseudomonadota bacterium | reverse complement strand
CTTATAACTATTAAATCACTCAAGTGACCACAGGCTTTAAGGAAATATTTGTTCCGGTCATAGGTTTTCAAGGCGAGAGCATGTTCTGTCTTTCAATCGAAAACCAAAGTATGGCTCCTAGATTTGTAAAGGGTGATCTGGTCGTAATATCTCCAAGCGAAAAGGTTGAATCTGGAGACATCGCAGCCGTTGAATATCAGTTGGATGGCAAAACAGTTAAAAAGATCGTAATTGTCAACCTTCCCGACGACCTAATCCTTCTTGAATCGGTCAATTACAAACAAACTCCAGTAGCGCTGATCCGTTCAAAAGATCGATTTAGAATCATTGGAAAGGTTATCTGTAGCTATCAGCGATATCCTTAAAATATGCAATTTTTGATATTTTTTGAAATACAGGATCACGGCCTCTTGACTGCCTGTATTTTATCTCTAACATATTAACTATGTGGCTATATGCATATTATGACAATGAGAAACGATATTTAGTATCTTTGTTAAATTAAAGCATTGCTATAAAAATATGGAAAAATGAACCTTTTGGAGGAGTTTTTAGTGTCATCAACAAGATTGAGAGTCAAAGAGTTACTCAGAGAGAGACGGTGGACGACAAAGGTCCTGGCCGAAAAAACCGGGATGTCGGAAAGTTACTTAACCCACATTAAAAATGGGACAAGAAGGTGGAATGAGGATGCACTGCGAAAGCTTTCTGAGGCTTTTGAGCTTGAACCGATCGAATTATTTGCGCAAAGAAACGCATTTTCAAATAAAATTGAGAGCGCAAACAACTATGATCTTGAGGATACCCAAAAGGAAGAACTCGAAAAATCATTAAAATTAAAAATCGTGCCGGTCACCGGCGATATTCCTTCAACTCCCTCGGCCTATAACAATCAGCTTTGCCAAGTCTCAACAGGCCATAAAAACTCATTTGTTCCTGTTTTTGGGAGTGATGATGACGCAATGTTCTGTTATCACGTGGCTGATAATGCTATGAATCCAAGGTTTTCAAAGGGCGACCATCTAATAATTTCTCCTGCCGTCTGGACAAGATCAGGCGATATCGTTGCCGTTGAATACGGAAACAAGGAGCAGATCAAAGCAATAATGCAGGTCAATTATATGGACGATTTTGTGGTGCTGGAATCAGTAAACCACAAAAAACCGCCAATTGCCTTAGTCCGTGGAAAAGATAACTTCCGAATTATCGGAAAGGTGATCTGCAGATATCAAAAATTCTAAAAATGCATTTATTTTTGATTTTTTGAAGAAAATAAAACAAAATTGAAACAAATCAGAGCTCTGCTAAGATTCTCTGAAGGTATTTTATGCGTTCCGTTGATGATCTTTAATTTTTTACTTTGATCATCATCTCCCGAACCTGTTGTTTAATTAAACTATTAAGGGGAGAACCTTGAAACATTACGAAACATTACTCTTACTCCGCACGGATTCAACCGAGGATAAGGTACAACTTTTAGAAAAAACGATTTCTACCGCTGTTGAAAATTCAAATGGTGTTGTAGTCACCTTTGATAAGTGGGGGAAGTATAAACTTGCTTATCCGATAGGAAATCAAAGCTACGGGATATATATTTTATCCAGATATGACCTTCCTGATGATAAAACAAGGACGTTTTTTGCTGATTTTAATAATAGTATGCAGGTTAAATTTTCCGACTTTATAATGAGACATGTCAATGTCATCATAAAACCGGCAATGGCAGGACTTGAATACAAAAAGCCAAGTGCCATTGATGAGTCTGAAAGCGTTTCCTCCGACAGACGAATTATGTCTATGAGTGGGCAACATTTGCACGAAGATGACGATTTCCTCGATGATTCCAGGTCTGATGGCGAAGTTTTGGATATATCAAGACTTCCGCTTGATTCTGATCACGATGAGTCATAGATTTTAAAAGTAAAGTCTTTAATTTGGAGGAATTTAACTCATGTCACGCAAATTAAAATTAAAATTAAGCGTCCGATTATTAAAAAGAAAACCTAAAAAGGTCGGAAGTGTAAACAGAAGACGTTGTCGTTTCTGCTCAAACGAACAGATGGCAGCCGAGCTGGATTACAAAAATTCAGGCTTGTTGAAGACATTTTTGACAGAAAGAGGAAAGATTTTACCTTCCAGAGTTTCTGGAAATTCTTCAAAATGTCAGAGAATTTTGTCAAAACAGATAAAATTGGCAAGAACAATGGCCTTGCTTCCATATTGTTCTGTAACTGGTCACTAGGCGTTTTGAGAGCATCATGAGCAAAATAAGAAACGACATTCGAAATATCGCGATAATCGCACACGTTGACCACGGAAAAACTACTCTTGTCGATAAGATGTTGTCTCAATCTGGAACGATTGCTACAAAATCACAGGTCGATCGAGTCATGGATTCCGGCGACATGGAGCGAGAACGTGGAATTACAATTCTTGCAAAAAACACCTCCGTAAAGCTTCCTGATTGCACGATTAACATTATCGATACACCTGGTCACCAGGATTTCGGTGGAGAGGTTGAGCGAACGCTTCAAATGGCTGAAGGATTTATTTTGCTCGTTGATGCTGCCGAAGGGCCCCTTCCAGGCACACGTTTTGTTTTAGAAAAGGCGCTTGAACTCAATTTAAAGCCAATAGTCTTTATAAACAAGATTGATCGAAAAGATGCCGACGTTGAGCATGTCGAGACAAAGATTCATGATCTTTTCCTTGATGTTGCAAAAAATGATTCACAGCTCGAATTCGACATTCTCTATGGTTCATCAAGATTTGGCTACGCAACAGATGATCCAAACAAGAAAACTGAGGATTTAAGTCTTCTTTTTGAATCAATAAAGCGAACAATTCCTGCACCTACTGCGGTTGATGATAAATTGAGATTTTTGATAACAAATCTTGATTATTCAGACTTTTTGGGAAGGCTCTGTATCGGTCGTGTTTTTAGTGGAAAAATAAACCTCGGAGACCGCGTCGCTGTTTGCAAAACTAAAGATGATTTTACCGAAGGAAAGGTCACAAAAATTTATAGGTTTGATGGCTTAAGTCGAACCGAAATCGAAAGCGCTGAATTTGGCGACATTATCTGTGTTGCCGGACTGGGAGACCAAATTTCGATCGGAGCCACAGTTTGTAATATTGATGCAATTGATCCTCTAAATTACGTGACAATTGATCAACCAACATTGTCCATCAATATTTCGGTCAACACATCACCAATGGCAGGTCGAGAAGGTAAATTTTTAACCTCAAGACAAATCAAAGATCGTTTGGCTAAAGAGTTAAAAACAAACGTTGCTCTCAGAGTTGAAGATACC
>CAYTZU010000103.1:0-3490 GCA_964442725.1 uncultured Pseudomonadota bacterium | reverse complement strand
ATCAACAACTCCAGGAACTCGTAAGTTTGGTCTTCTGGGAGCTCGGGTCAAATTTCTGTTTCTAAAATAATGCTCAAACTCTGGAAGATTTGGGAATTTAAAGGCGTTGGCAAAATCTGGTCCTCGGCGTAGCGAAAGGGCCGTGGTATTTGAAATTATTTGAATTGGGACGAAAAGATCACCCTCTTTTAAAAAAACTAAGTCACGACCCAGAGAAAGATCGCTGGAGCCCTGCTTTATTGGGTTTGTTTTAATTCGCACAAATTGGCCATTTATAAAGGCGTGGCCACCGACAATGAATGCGTCGGGATCGAGGTTTTCAACCAAAACATCAAAATCATCAAAAATTACGCGTGCAATGCCACCTGATGAAAACAGATTCATTGAGTCCTTTCCAAAGGCAATTCCAAGTTGGTCTTCCTCGGCATCAAGCTCAAACCGTATCGTTAAAACATTGTCTCCGACCTCATCGAAAGTTATTTTGCCAGTGAATTTTGCATTGTTTTTCTCAATGATCAGCGCATTATTTGTTCCACGAACTTTGAAGTTCATATCAGTATCGTTTTGTACGTGAATTCTGGCGCTTCCATCAAGGACTATGCATCCTTCCTTTAAAACTCCGTTAACCATTGAACGGCTTTTTTTTACGCGATCAAGGCCGTAAAAATCAGCGTTGCTTATCACCAATTCACCAAAACCTATGTCAAAAGAGGCTGGAACAAGTCCAGGGGCTGCTGAAAGACCAAATCTCTTGGTTCCACCAGTGCCAGAAATTGAAAGGGAACCGCCCGGAGTTTTAATTTTTACGTTTCCTGTGGGCAATGAGACATCGGAATTCAAAATTATGTTTGTTTGACCATCTACAGCTAAAGTTGCTCCCTCTTCAATTTGCATGGTGTTTGAATATACGCTCAGTGTTTGATTTCCCTTAAAAGTGACATTATTTCCAGTTTCTATGACAAATTGTGGGGCTGGAGTGTTTGAAAAGTTGATCGTCACACCATCAGCTGTAATATTAGAGTTTCCAGTAAAAACCATCGCTTCTTCGGGTTGAACAAAGAAACTACTCTCAATTTGCGCATTTTGATTAACAGAGCCACTGACCAAATATCGAATAACTGAGTCTCTGACTCGGTCAAAGTCGACCACCTGTTTGATAATGTTGTTGTCTAAATAACTTGAGAAAACATTTGATGAATTTAAAAAGCCAAAAATAGCTGGAACATCATTGTTGCCAGTGTCCAGCCATAGAGTGCTTGCCAGATTAGAAAAAGTTGCATTGCTGCTTTGAACCCATTCATAGGGCGTTGAACCCATATTTATTTTTGATTCTCCACAAACAATCAATTCCCCATTCGTTTGGTTAAAGTTGCCGGTCATCGTAATATTTGCATTGGAAAGTTTTAGTGCTGAATCATTTGCCTGAAAGATAATTTTTAGGTTTTTAAGGCCACTGAGTGTCATATCGGTAAGACAAAGCGTAATAGAGGGTCCTATGATGATTTGCGCTGCGGTGTCTGTGATATCTAATACATTGCCTCCACCGTTAATTGTTGTGTCTCCCTGAAATAACCAGATGCTTTTTAATTTTAAGTTTGAGCTCAACTGAAGCGTTCCAGCACTTGAAAAGGTGAAATTATCGGCCCAAGCGTTTTCTACACCACCAATTCCAAGAGTGTTTTCATTCAAATTTATAATGGCAGTTCCTGTAGAACTCGTAATTTTTGTTTCTGGGGCCATTTCAAGTTTATTATCTAGTGAAAGTGTTCCGCCGTTGAGGTTTATGTCAACATCGCAATCACTGACAATTCCCATCGTTAAGTTGCTTGTAATTGTGTTTGAAAGGTTTATTGGCTTTGTAAACTTTGGCGAACCACTAATTTTATTGTTAAGTCCTTCAACTATAACAGTTCCTCTAACTTCGCCGTTTATATGAATGCTTTTGTTCCCGTTCAGAGACACATTGTCAATTGAAATAGAGTCAAAGTTTCTCTCAAAGGTTCCCTCGACAACACCTGCCTCACTGACAGTGTCTGAAAGTGCCCCTTCTTGAAATTGAATTGAGCTTCCGGCAACAACGCCTCCGGAATCTATCGTCAAAGTTCCATTCCAACCGGTGATAGGTGCGTCGATTTGAAGAACTGAGTTTGGCATAACTTTGACTGATGAGGTTTTGTTCGAGAAGGAAAATCCAGCGTCGCAGGAGCCAGAAAATGCCGCAATTATGAAAACGACTAAAAAAATATTCATATCGACAGCTTTACTCTAAAAAACATACCGGTCAGCCACGCGATAAGATATTATTTTTTTCAAAGCGAAAATTTCAATAGAATCTTTTAAAAATATATTTATTTAAGGGCACAAATTTTAATCTTATTTTAGATTCTTTTTTCTTTGATTATTATACATTTGTAAAAGCTCATTTGATGTGGTTGCCTCAAAGACCGATTTATCATCTCGCAGAGAGATCAATCTTGGAAATCTCAGAGCAAATCCAGACTCCGAGCCATTTTTGGCTGCACAATGAATTGGTGAGCGTGAAATTTGGTCGGCCCTGACACTGACAACAATTGAGGCTTGGCTCCAAACATCTGGTTCAAGTTCCTTGGCAACTTCAAAGTTTTTTGGTTTTGTTTGTGCCTTATTTTCATCACAAAGTTTTTTATAATTTATCCATTCAACATCAGTAAGTCCGGTTCCGATTTTGCAGACTGATTGAATGCTTTCAGTTTCTGGATCATAAATCCCTGCAAGCAGAGCTCCAATTCCAAAAGTAGCCCGTTTGCCGCTACCAAAATAGTAGCCCATGATGACGCAGTCGATTGTGTCGTCCAACTTTGAAGATTCCAGTCTCTTGAGCTTAATCCAGTTGAAATTCCGCTTTCCAGCTTGATAAGTACCTTCTGGTCGCTTAATTACAAGGCCCTCAAGGCCAGTTTCGATCTGTTTTTCGAAATATTCTTCCAGCAGTTCTGCGCAATTCTGACAATTAGCGGTTGAAAATGATTTTTCCTCGATTATTTCAAGTTCTTTAAAAATTCTTTCTTTTTTGCTTAAAAGTTCTTCAAGCAAAGTTCTTCGTTCTTTGTGCGGAAGACTAAGTAAATCAATACCTTTTAAAAACAAAAGATCAAAAAAGTACAGTTTAATAGGGTATTTTTCGGTTGCACTTAAAATTTCGTGCTTTCTGAGCCGTTTGGCAGTGTCTTGAAATGGTAAAAAATATCCATTTTCTGGGTCAATTCCAATTGCTTCGCCTTCTGCAATCAAGCTTTCGGCAGGAATGTTTTTAATGGTTTTGCTTAGTTCTGGAAACATCTCCGTTATATCTTGAAGATTTCTTGAAAACAGTTTTACGACTGGTTCACCATTTTGCGTGTATTTGTGGACCTGGACTCTTAGCCCATCAAGTTTTGGCTGAGCCACAAAATTTTCAAGCTTTTTTACGATTTCATCGACTGATTCCATTCTCTCTGCGGCGGCTGGGCGG
>CAYTZU010000102.1:0-3528 GCA_964442725.1 uncultured Pseudomonadota bacterium | reverse complement strand
GGATCCGTTGTTGAACGAGCAAAAAATGCAGTCAATCCAAATCTTTCGACCGGTAAAATTGAGGTCAAGCTAGATCAGTTGGAGATTTTGGCTCAGTCAAAGACTCCGCCGTTTGAGCTTGGCGAACATGCAAAGGTTTCTGAAGACCTAAGGCTGAAATATCGATACTTGGATCTTCGACGTGCAAGTGTGCAAGAAAAACTCAAATTGAGGCATAAATTTATCTTTGCCATGAGAAAGCATTTTGATGAAAATGGTTTCTATGAAATTGAGACTCCGATTTTGTCAAAAAGCACTCCAGAGGGCGCACGAGACTTTTTGGTTCCATCAAGGCTTGACAAGGGTAAGTTTTATGCGCTTCCGCAGTCGCCACAAATTTATAAACAAATTTTGATGGCATCGGGAATTGATCGATATTTCCAGGTCGTTAAGTGCTTTAGGGATGAGGATTTGAGGGCCGACAGGCAACTTGAATTTACTCAATTGGACCTTGAAATATCATTTGCTGAGCCAAGCTTGGTTATGAGCTTGTGTGAAAAAATTTTCAGCCAAGCTGTCAAAGAGGTTTTCGACATTGATTTTATTCCGCCATTTCCAAGAATGCCCTATCAAGAGGCTTTTGAGAAATATGGATCGGATAAACCTGATTGCCGATTTGATCTTGAAATATGCGATATTTCAAAATGTTTTGAGAATACACAGATCAATTTTTTAAAAGATTGCCTAGACAATGGTGGCAAAATTGGTGGAATTTGCGTAAATAATTTTGATTTTACGCGCTCTCAATTGGACGCCTTGGTGGAAAAAGCAAAATCAGAGTTTAAGGCTTCTGGGCTGCTTTATATAAAAAATGTTGGCGGAGTTCTCGAGTCGCCCGTTGCCAAATTCTTGCCTGATGGTTTTGCAGCTTCTCTTGGCGAATTGGATAAACGATTTGTTCCAGGCAGCATAATTTTTATAATTGCTGGAAAGAAAAAGTCAGCTTGGTCAAGCCTTGGATTACTCAGAAATGAGCTGGCAAAAGTTACTGGACAAGTTGATTACTCAAAAAACTCAATTCTTTGGGTATATGATTTTCCAATGTTTGAATACGATGAGCAGGAGAAGCGATTATTCGCTATGCATCATCCATTTACTCGCCCACACAAAGATGCCGATTTTTCTGATCCAGAATCAATAAAAGCATTGGCCTATGACCTTGTTTTGAATGGAACCGAGGTGGCCGGTGGATCGATCAGAATTCATGAACGGGAGTTTCAAGAAAAAATCTTTGATTATTTGGGCATCGGCAAAGAGGAAAGAGAGCAAAAGTTTGGCTTTTTCCTGCGTGCTCTTGAATATGGCTTTCCTCCACATGGTGGAATGGCCTTTGGACTCGACCGATTGCTCATGCTTTTGACAAAATCAGAGTCAATCCGTGAAGTTATCGCTTTTCCAAAAACGCAAAGCGGCGCCTGCCCGTTGATGGATTGTCCATCAGAGGTCGAGGGTGCACAGCTCAAAGAGCTTGGAATCAAGCTTTTGTAAGGTTTTTTCTGAGTCAAAGGCATAAAAGTTGTCCTATTTGTAACGATATGATTTAAAAAGTGTTTATTTGCCGTGAAATACTTGGCTTTTTAATGATCAAGAGACTTTTTAATATTTAAGTTTAAAATGATGAGTAGGCGGTGGCTTTACAGATCATCATCGAAGAATCAACATGAAAAGAGTTTTGCTAATAATTTGTGCAATTTTGGTCTATGGAATAAGCAATTTTGAGTGCCAGGCTTCTACAGAGAATTTTGCTATGTGGAGTGCTCGCTTACTTTTTGCGCCCCTTGGTGTTTTTAATTATGAGAGCCCATTATCAAAGCAAAAGAAAAAAACTCTTATCAAAAGCTTAGAAAAAGAAAAAGTGCCATTCCAGATTATGGAAGATCTTGGAATTGATGGAATCTTGATCCAGCCAGAAATTAAAAAAGACACAAATAAACTGGTTATAATTCTTCAGGAGTTATGCTCTAATTTTCAGGATTTCAATTGGAATCATCCGCTTTTACACACCTTTAGGTCAAAGTCTGGCAGCAATGACCAAGTGAAATTCCTCAAGAGTCGAGGATGTTACCCATTGAGTATGGATGCTGGATTACTCGGTCTATTGAGGTTTGCAACCGATTTCCAAGGGTTTCCTGTCGTTCAAGAAGCTCAGTGCATTGCAAGGAACACCGGTTGTCCTGTACTGGTGCTAAACTATCCGCGGATGGATGTGCGTAATAGTCGATCTAATAAGTTCATGCAAATAAGGCATGAGACCTCTGAGCAAATTAAGCTTGTTTTAGAGAAATTGAATGTTGATAAAAAAAATGTGGTATTGATAGGCAATAATTTTGGTGGATATTTGGCACCGATTTTAGCACAAGACTTAGGGATAAATTCAGTATTTTCCGATCGCGCTTTTCATTCATTTTCCGAGGTTTCAAGGCAATATAAATATGCGTTTAAAGGGGTTCCCCATTTGATGTTTATGATGCTTGTAGATTGTTCTGACTGGCAGGTTGATGACGTTGATAAGATGCTCAAAAACGCAAAACACCATGAGCATTCATTTTCACTCGGAGATAAAGTGATTCCATTTAAATCATCCCTGCACTACAAATTGGTTGGAGATGATTCAAATGCGGATTCCATTGCAGCGGCAGCACTTCCTTTTACTGATGTTGAAAGGATGGCGAGTTTGACAAATAAGTTAGCTCTCGACTCTTCAGGCAATACAATTGACTGCAAAAAAATGGGCCATGAATTGGTTCCGCTCCTCCTAAAAAATGATAATTTCCTTCTTTGTGCAAAGAACATTGATGTAGTCAATGGAAATACGATCATACAATTTGTTGATACCGGCAAAATTAAAATGCATGACGTAAATTCATGTTTTTGCGCCTGCCGAAGATGCGGCAAATCACTTCTTGAAATCAAATGTGATTTCATTTTGAGTAGCTGAGTCTTTTAGTCGACAATTTTTCGACCTAAGATCGACTCCTCGAGCGGTTTCATGACTGCGTGATCTTCCTCAGTTTCGTGGTCATAGCCCAAAAGATGCAGTAATCCATGGAGTAATATCCGCTCGAGACGATCATCAAAGCTTTGTTCAAGCTCGAGAGCATTGGGGCGGCCAATCATTTAAATTCATTGCTATGACGAAGTTTTTATTTTCCACTCATAGCGATAGCATTTGCAAGAAGCGCTGAGAGCAAGCCCAAATAACCAAATACATCGGCCACTTCATCCATCTTATCCCAAAAACTAGGCTTCTTTTCTTCTGGTGTTGGAGATCGACGTCTTGTCAAGCGTGATTTTTGGCCCCCCTCCCCCTCTTGTGAGCAGTCACTCCAAAACACCGGATCTGAATATTTGAGTGGTACATCAGGCAAAATTGCATAAAAAATATATGTTATTATCCTGTAGAAATCCATTCTCTGCCAATAATGATGTTCACTTGGAGGGCTCTCTTTAAGAGTCTCACAAAAAGTGATCTCCTTTGCTTGAATAGGC
>CAYTZU010000101.1:0-3564 GCA_964442725.1 uncultured Pseudomonadota bacterium | reverse complement strand
CGAAAAATAGGACATTTGCAAGTATTCTTGTGGGTCTGTCAATAAAAAAGAGCAAAGACAACTAAAAAAAATGGAGAATGTTTTGTTAGTGAAAATTAAATTAGCTTGTTTGAATAGTTCGCTTTTTTTTGCATTTAACTCGCAATTTAAATCGAGTTTTTCAATCATTGTCATTGATAAAATCAGATAACAAAATACCTGACTCATTACAATGTTAAATTTCTCAGTTTTATATGGCTCTTCTTCTTGACTAAATTGTCCGTCAAGCCAAGAGCTTTCTCCCAATAAATATTTAAATATTTCCAAAGTTGTTCCTAAAAGCGTCAATTTAATCTCTTCTTTTAAAATAGGGTTCTCCCTTATCATCTTTTCCGTGATTTTATAATGATCCAATGGGCATCCTTCATCCAAGCAATGATTGACTTGGAGGATCTCGGCTTTTTGATTAACTGTTAAATCCTCAAAGTCTTCTGATGGTAATACTCCAACAAAAAACATTAGGGCTCCAAAATGATCTTGATATATAAAATTTATGAATTTTTCTATCTGCCCTGGATTCAAACCAGCATTACAGTAATTACCGAAAAATATTGAAAAAAAAACAATAAAAAGACCTTTTTTCATAGTACCCCAATGAAGAATTGATCTGTTTTAAAAATAAATATGGGCGGCAGAATAGGTCAAAATTTTTCAAAAATTAAGTGCATTTGGTTTGGGTTTTTTTCTTGAGTTAATTTATGAGCACGAAAAAGTTAGAAATAAATCATTATTCGATATTCAAATTTAGGATTATTTTAAATATTTTATTGGGAAAGGCATAAATTTGCTTTGCGTAGCTTTGGGATATTTTTCTTGGCTGAAAAAGTTATTTTTTTAATCGATGGTTCCGCGATAATGTTCCGGAGTTTTTACGGTCTGGCGCCACTTCGAACAAATTCTGGAATTCCAACTCAGGCTACTTATGGATTTTTCAAAACGCTAAAAAAATTATTTGATAAATTTACTCCTGACAAAGTCTTAATTGCTTGGGACAGCCAAAAATCGGTTCGCAGAGAGAAGGAATCGACTTACAAAGCCAAGAGACTTTCATTTCCTGACGAACTTTCAATCCAGCGCAAATACATAATAAAAATTGCCCAAGCTATGAACATAGCTCAACTCGAATTGGATGGTTTTGAGGCCGACGACATTATTGCTTCAGCCTCAAGAAAGTTTTCCGAGTACAAAATTTGTATCGTTTCTTCTGATAAAGACCTTCTGCAGCTCGTTGATCTAAATCGGGTCAAACAATTTGATCCAGCAAAAAATATATTAATTGGGCCAAAAGAGGTCTTTGAAATTTATGGCTTTGGACCTGAGAAAATAAATTTTTATCACTCACTTTTAGGCGATTCAACTGACAACATTCCTGGCGCTAAGGGTATTGGTAAAAAAACGGCAACAGAGCTCGTTTTAAAATTTAAAAGCCTTGAAGATTTATACCAAAATCTCAATTTGGTCGAAAAGCCTCGGACCAGGGCACTTTTAGAGGAGAGCCGTGGACAAGTCTTTTTGAGTCAGGAACTTTTTAATTTGATTGATTGCCCAATAAATTTTGGATCTGAAGAACTCGATTTTAATATTGAAAATTGGAGTTTGGCCGAAGAAATTTTCAAAGAGCTTGAGTTTAAAAGCTTTATTGTTGAGAGCAAGTTGCCAGAAGCCAAAGTTGAAGTGCAAGACAAAGTAATATTAGCCCAAGAAGCCTTTGCTTGGCTTAAATTTTCGGTGATCAATCGTGAAACGCAACTAGAAGAGACAATCTCTCAGGCAAAACATCAAAAAATAGTTTCCTTTGATCTGGAAACAACTGGCTTAAATTTTAGGCAGGACAAAATTGTTGGATTTTCCTTTGCTTTTGACGAGCAGCAATCTTTTTATGTGCCCATTGGCCATCAAGATGATTCAATCCATCAAATTAAAGAAGATGTTGCCTTCAAATATCTAAAGCGGCTTTTGGAGGACGAATCAGTAAAAAAAGTTCTTCAAAATGCAAAGTTTGATATCCATTTTTTGCACTCTGTGGGCATTGAAATAAAAGGCGAAATTTTTGACACAATGATCGCTGCCCGATTGCTTCGTGCAGAGTGGCAAAAAGTTGATCTGTCAACGCTTTCAATAGATTATTTAGCAATAACGTCGCCTTCCTACAAGGATCTATTTTCTGGCTTTCAAGATTTTTCAGAGGTGTCAATTGAATTAGCCGCTCCCTATGCGGCCAGCGACGCAATGCTTGTCTTAAAGTTATATCCAATTTTGTCAAAACTCCTTGAAAATGAGCTGACTTTGAAGAAACTTTTTCATTCGGTTGAAATGCCTTTATTGCCAATAATTATTGCAATGGAAGAGGCCGGAATTAGTCTTTCGCCTGCTATTTTGGATAAGATGAATGTTGCCATCGAAAAGAAATTAAAGAGTTTAGAGGCCAAAATTAGGGCAACGCTTGAGGCCTTGGGTGTTGCTGGTGCAAATCAAATAAATCTTCTTTCGCCAAAGCAGGTCGAAAAAATGCTCTTCGATGATATCAAGCTCGTGCCCATCACCAAGCATAAAGGTGGAAATCGTTCGACCAGCAAAGATGTTCTTGAAGATTTAGCCAAAATTCATCCGGTTCCAGGCATGATTTTTCAATATCGAAAGCTTTCAAAGTTGCAGAAAACTTATCTAGAAGCACTTCCAAAGGAACTTGACCATAAATCAGGCAAGATTTACACAACTTTTTGGCAAACACGTGTCGCAACGGGGCGTTTGGCTTCGTCTGATCCAAATCTTCAAAATGTTCCAAATGTTGTTCGAGAGGCCTTTATTGCCGACCAGGGTTGCAATTTTATATCGGCCGATTATTCACAAATTGAACTGCGAGTTCTGGCGCATTTGAGCAAGGACGTTGCACTTGTCAGCGCCTTCAAAGAGGGCCGTGACATTCACGCTCAAACGGCTGGGCAAATTTTTGGTAAAAATGTAAGTGAAATTTCGCCAGAGGAGCGCAAAGTTGGAAAGCGAATAAATTTTAGCGTCATTTATGGCCTGAGCGCCTTTAGTTTGGCCAGGGAAATGGATATTTCACGAAGCAAGGCCCAGGAGTACATCGATGCTTTTTTTGCTCAGTATCCCGGCGTTGGCCTTTGGATGGATGAAGTTATTTCAAAGGCCAAGGAGCTTAGATTTGTCCAAACTTTGATGGGACGCAAGAGATTTATTCCAGGGATCAATGACAAAAATCGAGTGGTTGCTCAAGCGGCTCAAAGAGTGGCTGTAAATACTGTTGTTCAAGGAACAGCGGCCGATATCATGAAAATGGCTATGATTGAGCTCTTTGAAAGACTGAAAAATTATGCAAATAAGGCAAAAATATTGCTTCAAGTGCATGACGAGCTGCTTTTGGAGGTCCAAGACAGCATTTTGCAAAAAATTTTGGGCATGACGCAACAGGCCATGTCAGAGGTGATAAAACTCGATGTTGAGCTTGTTGTTTCAGTCAGAACTGGAAAAACTTGGGGTCAAGTTTCAAAATAATTTTTTCCA
>CAYTZU010000100.1:0-3605 GCA_964442725.1 uncultured Pseudomonadota bacterium | reverse complement strand
TTTCAAGGACATTGAAAATGGTTTTGTAAAAAACAGCATTACGCTTCCAAAAAGCATAAATCTAATGCGCTGGTGGACAGACACCGGTCATGGAGAGCTTTCTGAGCAGAAATTTAACATAAACATCTCGCGAGACGGCATCATGCAACCGACTATTCTTCATTTAAGAACAGTAATAAATGACGAGCAAATCGATCTTTCTGCCGTCAGCGAACCATTCATTGGAATATTTAAAAAAGAGAGCGGTTTCAAAGAGATTCCAAAACCGGAAAGCAACCAAGATGTTGAAAACCAGTAAGATTAAACAATTTTTAAAACCAAAAACTGATGGTTTTGCCCTTTCAGTTGAGGCACTTTTGGCATCGACAATCTTTGGATTGACTGCAGCATTGACCTGGAGCCTTGTTTGGAATGGACTTAATCGAGAAATTGAATGTAGAAAAGAGCTAGCAACCGTGAATTTCTTAAAAAATAAAATCTATGAATCTGGCTTTTATGAAAGCTTTTCCAAAAAAGATATCGAAGTTTTTTCAAAGGATTATTCTGAAACGATTTTCAAAAAAATTTTCAGAGTCAGCAGAATGGAAATTGCTGAAAAATCGGCGCTTGTAGAACTGGGAAAATTTGCAAATAAATTCGTCTTCCAATCAAAAGATCCTAGTTTAAAAGGCGAAGCAGAAAACGCTGACCTTGAAAAGGTCAAATTGGTGGCCTTTTTACCGTTTTTTAAGGAAGAACTGTGAAAGCAACGAGTCGCGGCAGCCTTCTTATCGAACTTTTATTGGCAACGATAATCACTGGATTTGTGATAAGTGCCGCAATGGAGGCTTATCGGCAAATACTGAAAATCGAGCAAAAAATAAATAAAAAAAATACCGCTGATTTTAATCTTCAAAGAGTCCAAGAGCAGCTATGCAATGACTTTTCTTGTGCTTTTATTCCAAGTTTTTATGAGCCAAAGTCTGAACAAAACTCAAAAGTCAAAAATGATCAAAAAGATGAGCCGATTTTCTTTTTTGCTACAAATGATGAATATTTTTACAGAAGTAAAATTTTTGGTTTAAAAATGGCCAAAACTAGTATTTTTTCCTTTTGTGCGACAAGTCCAATGATCTTTGGACACAAAAACCCGCCAAGAGTTGTCAGAATCACATATTTGCTTGAAAAGAGTAAAAAACAGCTGCCAGACAAAGATCTTTTTGATCTTTATCGCATTGAGTCAAAAAATCTAGCCAATCCTCCAAATAAAAAAGAGCTTGAAACCCTTACAAAAGTGCTTTTGATCAAAGAGATCGATGAATTCACAATTTCTTTTGTCCCAAAAAAAGATCATGAAGATAAAGACGATTCTTTCAGAACAATTCAAATGAATGGGCAAAGTATTGTCGTAAGCAACTTTGTAATTAAGGAAGTCTTCGATTGGGGCAATCAAAGCAACAATGACCGAAAAAAAGAAAATGAAAAAAATATAAACAGGCTGCCACAGGCAATTATTGCAAGGTTGGCCATGACCTTTGAGGGCAAACCAAAATACTTTGAAATTTATGTAAAAATTGAGTCGCTCGAACAAGGCAAAGACAAAAAAGAAAATGCCAAAGATAAAAAAGGATCGCAGGAAGCAGAAAAAACCGATGATAAAAATAAAGACAAACTGGCTGAAAAAGGTGCTTCAAGCGATTTTCTAGACGCTAAAGCTTCAGAACTTTTAGATGTTGGCGCAATCGCACCATCGCAAACACAGGGAGAGAGCAGTGATGCAGCTCCAGCAACCTAAGGAAAAAGGTTTTGTTCTAGTAGTAGTTTTAATCTTAATGCTGTTTTTTGCCGTCGTTGCACAGCGTTTTTCACGTCAACTTTTAATAAATATGGCTTACAACAGAGGCGCCGTTAAAAATGAACAGGCCAAACTTTTGGCCTATAGTGGAATTAGCATTGCGCTTTTGGAAATGTACAAGGCTGAAAATGTCGATTGTGGTAAAGATGCCGATGAAAACAAAAAACTCCAAAAACTCTATGCCTACATCCTTCCAAGACATCACCTTTGGCAGGAGTACAAACTTGACGGCAAAATTGATGGGTTAGATGGAGAGATCTCTTTTGCAATTTCCAGCGAAGACGGAAAAATAAATATAAACAAAGTATATGATTTTGAAAAAAAACAACTTATTGACGATTTCAAGCCAATTTTGGACAAATTTTTTATTTCAAAGGGTGAAGACGAAAAAAAACTGACCGACTATTTGGTCGACTTCTTTGAAAATAATAAAGATAAAAAAATTGAAGACCCCTCTCAGCTTGAACCCGGTGAATGGTTTAAAGTTTTTTACGCTCCTCAGCCAACAGAGGGAAATGAAGTAAAATATTGGGACAAAAAAACTGCAATTTCAGATTTGTTTACCGTTTTTGGGTCACAAAATGGTCTAAATCCGATTCTTTTATCATCATCACTCCGAAAGGCCTTAAACTTCCAAAAACCTGAATACAAGGACAAAACAGAAAAAAAAGAACTATTCAAGGAGTTATCGGACAAAATATCAGCCTCATTTGCCTCAAATTGGAGCGCGAACTTTAAATATATTGAACCGATTTATTTAAAAAAAGAGGGCGATTCTCAAGAAAATTCAACTGAGTCCTCCACAAATAATGAGTCCGAGAAAAGAAAAAAAACAAAAGGACTTAGCGAAATTGAAAAATTGCTCTCAAATGAAATTGAGCCTAAATTCTTTAGTGTGTTATCATTTGGTAAATTCAAAGGTGTAAAACAGTGTATCCTGGCAATTGTTGAACGGGAAAAGCTCAAAACGAACGATAAAAAAGCTTGGAATGAGCGACAAAGTTTCCTTACTCCGCCAGGATACAAAATCATTAGAATTTATTGTGGAATAGACCTAATTTAGAACACTTAGAGGAAAAGCGGTGAACAAAGAGGCTCGAGTCGGATTATTTATAATAGTTGCAATAATGATTTTATTTTACCTAAGCATCAACATTGGGGCTCTCAGGCTCTTTTCAAATTCTTATTTTGTCTACAAGTGTTATTTTGAGGATGTTGTTGGCCTTGAGGTCAAGTCTCCGGTAAAAATCTCAGGAATAACAGTTGGATGGGTTGATTCAATCACGCTCACAGACAAAGGCAAGGCTGAGGTCATTCTTAGAATAAATCGAGCACACAAATTATTTAAAAATTCGTACGCTACAATAGCTCAAGACAGTCTTTTGGGCAACAAAATTTTGGAACTGGATTCTGGTGAATCTTCAAGCGGAATTTTGCCCCCAGGTGGAACGCTCCACATGCCTGGGCGGTCAAGTGCCTCATTAAGCGATATTTTGGAAGGGGTCAAGGACATTACAACCTCTGTTCAAGAGGTTGCCGGATCATTTAATCGAGTTTTTTCCTCTTCAAATGGCGAAGAGCGCATGCGCAAGTCCCTTGAGGAGATCGAAAGCGCTTCTCAGGGTGTTGCCAATTTCTCAATTAAAATTAATGAAGTTTTAGATCAAAACAGAGAAAACCTTAATATTTCAGCACAAAATTTAAATAGTGGAATCAGCGACTTTTCAAAAGTCATGCCAACGATAAAAACTGGTGTTGATGAGCTTAAAAT
>CAYTZU010000099.1:0-3615 GCA_964442725.1 uncultured Pseudomonadota bacterium | reverse complement strand
AAGGTTAGAACTTTTAGTCCAAAACAACAGCCAATACTTGGTTCGCCGACAATTCCTGTTGTTGCAACGCCAAGCAATTTTAAGGCAGAAGAGTCTTAATTTAAAATAAACGCTGCTTGACAAAGCTTTTTAACGCAGAATCATCGCTGGTTGGCAGTTTTATATCTGGAACATAAGGTTCATTGTCTTTGCGCAGACGATTGCGATAAACCTTCATGGGAAAGATAAAGTATCCCCGTCCGCTTGGCAAAGCTACAGATCTTACATCCATGTATAAACGGTCTTTTCCTGTGGTTTGGCCAATCAAAATGACATTGGAATGCGCAATTTTTAAGTCGTCTATGAAATCTAATGCTGCGCTAAAAACCTTTGAATCAATTATTACAACAATTTTAATATTGCAATTGGAGCTAAGCGTTTCTGGAGAACCCTTTTTAATAGGGTAATCATTAAATTGTCGATAATAGTGCTCTCCTCGTTGTAAAGATTGTTCCATTCCATTAATAAATTTCAAAAAATCTTCTTCTATTCCCGTGGTTGAATATAGTTCTTTGAGGTTTGAATATAATTCTTTGAGATAATTAAAATTGCCTTGACTGGCTCGCCAATCAACGTACATTTTTGTTTTTGCACTACCTATTTTGCCTTCGACATAATTAGTGCCAAATAATGCACTCAAAATACGCCGACCATTGAGAGAGTTGCCTCCACCATTGCCACGCAAATCAAAGATTAATAGTTTTTTGTTTTCAACCAGTTGACTAAAACTTTCCAAAAAATGATCAAACTCAATTAAATCTTTCTCATCAAATTGGAATGACGGGATTTTTATCCATAGATATTGGTCATTTTGAGAAAAAATTGATGGAGTTACCTTAGGCAAGTCTTTTTTTAAGATTTTCGACTTGATTGAGCTTGTCCATGATATTTGCAGGTGAGAATCGTCAAAAGATTTTATGAATTCATCGATTATGGCTTTTTTAGACCCCAAAATTAGCCCCTTCAATTTGTTTCGAGCAATTGAGTATTTTTGTTCTAAAATTCCTTTAAAATCCGGATCTTCTTGATTGTAGATGCCCGGATGGTTTTCAAGGATTGTCTTGTAAATAAAGTCTAAATCAATGATGTAAGAATTTGCTGATTTATATTGATAAACACCAAATACAGCGAGCAGAAATATTGCCATGACAAAAAGTTTTTTAATCATTTGAACTCTCAAAAAAAGCTAAAAATTCAATGTTCGTTCTTTTACCGTCGCCGATTGGCGATTGGATTAAGCTAATGAAATTAAAGCCATGCTCCTGGGCTGAGGAAATAACGTTCTGGCAGGCGGCTTTTCTATCGGCATCTTTTTTTATAATTCCATCACGGCTTAAACAAGTTTTTGGTAATTCAAATTGTGGTTTTATCAGTGCGATAATCTGTGCTTTTTGCGCGCAAAGAGCCTTCACTGCCTCAAAAATTTTTGAGAGTGAAATAAATGATAAATCAAGAGTGAAAAGCTCAATTTTATCTGGTAAAACTTTCAAGTCTCTCAAATTGGTCTGTTCCATGACGATGAGCTTTGGATTTTTGGCCAAAATTGGGTCGACCTGGTTTGTTCCAACATCAACGCCATAAATCTTTCCAACTCCATGATTTATCAAGCATTGTGAAAAACCACCAGTGGATAGGCCGCAATCAAGGGCAATTTTATCTTTGACCGAAACATTGAAATGTTTTAGAGCAAACTCGAGTTTGTACCCAGCCTGGCTAACAAAAATTGTTGATTGATCAAAAAGCTCAATGTAATCCCCCTGATCAAGCCGATGTCCCGGTGCGGTAATGTTTGCCCCATTGACATTGACAAGTCCCAGTTTTATGAGATTAGAGGCCTTGCTCCTACTCAGTTCTGGCAATAGTCTGGCCATAACCAAATCCAGTCGGCCAGGACAGTCCACGATTTTCTTTTTCCAGTGCATATTTCAACGATAAAGAATGAGTTGGATCAAAGAGGAACATCTGCGCAAGTCGAGTTTCATCCTCAAGGACCTCTGAAACATCATAAACAACATACTGCTTGTCTTCGCTCTTAATTCTTAAAAATTGGCTCTTTAGGCTATTTTTTATCTGTTCTCGCAACTGTCCAAGATTTGAAACTTTTATCCCATTGACATCATCGACAATGAAGCCTGGGCTGATAACTCCGCGCATTGCTTGAGAAACCGAAGTCGGCATAACATGAGTGACGATTAAAACACTGTCATCTCTATTTTCAATTTCAGCAAACTTTAAAATTTTTGGGTTTTTTTCACAAAGTGGAAGATGGTTTAAAACCAGCTCCATAAACACGGCACCGCCAAAGATTTCATAGTCAACTACCTCATAGCCAGGGAAAACTATTCGAATGCGTGGGGGTTTGCCTGGGTCTTCGAGCGTTATTTTAATTTCTTTGCGATTTCCATGTCGATAGATGATTAAGTCGAGTTTATCGCCTTCGGCATATCGATTTATCAGGTCGGTAAAGTGAACCTTGTCCTCATTCCATGGAACGGTTATTTCACCAAATCGATCGATTTGGTGGCCATTGATTTGATAAATAACGTCACCTTCCTTCAAGCCAGATCTTTCTGCAACAGTATCTTTTAAAACCTTGGTTAAATAAACTCCGCCCTCTTCAGGATTGCCCAAAAATTTATTCAGTGCTGGGCTTGATGGTTGAGGAGTGGTGTATCCAAGTTTCATTTTGCGTAATAATTTTGTGTTGTAGAGGTCCTTTATTGGGCCGATGATATCATCGCTTGGGATCACATAGCCAACGTTTTGGGCCCCAACAATTCCTGCAAAATTTATTCCAATGACTTTGCCATCAGAGGAAAGTGATGGGCCTCCAGAGCTTCCTGGATTGATTGGAGCCGTTGTTTCTATGCAAATTTGACCAAAGTCACGCTCTCCAAATTTGACCTTTTCCCATCCACTGATACTGCCCAAGGTGCTTTTGATATTATCTTTTGAGAGCGGATATCCAAGGGCCATAACCTCAGTTCCTCTTTTGATCGAATCAGAGGAGCCAAACTCTAAAAATGGCAACTCTCCCAATTTACTTTTTATTTTTTCAATTCCGTCGGGATTTATTCTCAAAAGTGCGATATCTCGCTCGGGGCTGACGCCGGTCACGCTCGCACTTATGCGCTCCTTGCCCAGACACAAAATTTGGAGCTGAACACGCACAGAATTTCCGACCACATGAAAGTTAGTTAATACATCGCCATCGGTATTTATAATAAAGCCACTTCCAATCCCTTCAGCGGTTTCTGGTGCGCGAAATGGTTCAACCCAATTTATTTCAAACATGTTTGAACGTACCTGAACAACGGCATTCCTACTTTTTCTCTCAATGTCCATCCATTTTGAAGACAAATCTGAGGGTCTGCTGCTTGGTTCAGAAATGACCTGAGTTGCAAGCTCTTTTTTAAAATCAATTGTCATTTGCGAAAACTGCTTTTTTGCGCTCCAGGTCGCTTGATCGGCAATTTTTACAAGTTGCTTGTCGATTTTTTGGTATAAAAATATGCCAAAGGAAACAGGTATTGAAACGATTAAAACTGTAAGGGCTAAGCTTTTTATATTAACATT
>CAYTZU010000098.1:0-3625 GCA_964442725.1 uncultured Pseudomonadota bacterium | reverse complement strand
GGTAGCGCATTGGCCAATTTCAAAGACTCTGGATATTTTGTGGGCATAAGATCTTGTTTTTTCTTTTCGATAAATGCTTTGTAACCAGCTGAATCAAATGGATCAGTGCTCAAAAATGTGGCCATGTCTGAGACAACTTTTTGTCCCTTAGAAATTGATAACAGATCCTTTTCAGCCTCAATTAAAGCCTTGACCTTTTCATTGGTTTTCAAGACCGGCTCCTGCCACTCAGCCTTTTGAACAACTCCGGATTCATTCATTCTTCCGATCGCATTTTTTGGATCTAAATTACCCTTTCCAATGTAAATTTTGCCTTTGTTAACACTTATCCAATACTGATTTTCAGTCGATCCATCGCCGGCATCGACAATTTTGCAGCGCAAATCAGGATTTAGTGTCTCAGAAACTGTTTTGCCAAGGCTTTTTGTTCGAATAACGGTTTTTGAATTGTCCCACGAACCGATTGAAACCTCATAAATTTGTTTTGTCGTATTGCGAACCTGCTCTGGCTGGCTTGCAAAACAGATCATGGCGTCATTTTGACCAACAGCCTTAAAGGTTATCGATCCTTCCCCCTCTTTTTCGAAAACATCATTGAGCCAAACATATTCGCCATAAAGCGGATCCAGTTTTATTTTGTGCTCAGGATCCTTCTTTAAAATTTCTCTGGCTAACTCATTTGCCTTTGCATACCAATCATTTCGAGTTTTGACCTCAACTTTATTGTTCTGATCAATCAAATAACGATTATTGTAGGCAGCCATGAATAATTGAATCAAATCAACATAAGTATTGTCGATCTGCATTTGAGGATTTTGATATGTTTTTTTATGCGTGTTAAATAGTGATGAAAGATAGCTAAACAAAAGAGTTTTGTCTGACTGATTTGAAACAACAAATGGATGCGTTATTAAACTTATAACTTTTCTAAAATGCGGAATCAAAAGTCCAATTTTTGTCGCATCACCAATCCAATTTCCACCAATTCCCAAGTTTTTCTGGAAATTAGTCTGATTAACCTGCGCCTCCTGCGGAATTGACGAATTAACAAGTTTGTCGGTCTTTTCCTGATCGGTGTAAACGTAGGAATCATGAGCTTTATAATCAAAGGTCGATTTTGCCTGAAGCTGCCCAGCCTCTTGTCCTGAGGCAACACCGATCGCTGAGTAAGTCACACTGGCACCCACACCGATCAAGCCACCAATGACACCCATTCCTTGGACATAAGTTGAGGCCTGGAACAATGCATCTGACTCCGCCTTTTTGATAAAGGCTTTCTTATCAATATCCAATTTTTCAGGGTTTTCTGGCTCTCTTGACCAAACAAGTTGTGGAAAACCATTTTCCTGCAAAACAAGCATGAAGTAATAAAGCGCTCCTTTTTGTGGCACCTTCCCGGGATAATAAGTTTTACCAGTAAACTCGTCCTTAAATTTTACCGATGCTCCTTCCTGACTTAATCGATATTTGTATGGCAAAATAACCTGAAAATCGCCCTTGAAATCAAATAATTGCTTTGCCTGAACGTATGCCTCCAATTTTTGAGCCCTTGTAATTGCAAGCTCTGGGCCAACAAAGAAATCACGGATTTTTGTCTGGCCAGTTGCTTGAAATGAAATTCCAGAAAAATCATCTAGCGGTTCTTTGTCCCAATTATAGAAGAACAAATTTTCTCCGATTTCACCAGAGCCGACAAAAATTCTTCCTTGAGAAAAATTAACCCAATATTTCCTGTAGCTATCCTTTGGAATTTTTGCAAATGATGAATACAAGGACATATCCGATTCCAAAACAACGCCAGTCGTTTCGAGTTTTCCACTTTGCTTGTTAAATCGCTCTAAAACGCAAACAGGCCGACCTTCTAAATCAAACTGTGGATTGGCAAAAATCTGTTCAAGCATTACAACGATGGCCTCTTTTGCTTCCTTTGATGGCACACTCCCGATTTCATCACGCTTTTCAATCATTTTTATTGAAAGATCCTGCCTTAATTTTTTAAAGAGCGAATAACAGAATTTTTTCAAGGAATCGCCCTTGGAATCAGTATTTTCAGCATAGCTAATTTTATCTCTAACAAGACTAAAATCGGCCTTCGAGCCAGAAGCGACGATTAAACTCAAAGCACTGAGCTTGTTTTTTACCTCCAGAAAAGCCGCCTTAAAACTGCTCCAATTCTCAAAATCGCGGTTTAAATCTTTAAGCGCCGATTGAATTTGTTCAATTGATTGTGTTGGAAGATTTTTTAGAGTCTCTGGAATGGCCTTTCTAACCTTTTCGATAGCAGATTTTGGATCATCTTCAGCATCAAGTTTTTCAGAGATTAGCATGACCAATTGGTTCATATACTCGGCCATGACAGAAAATCTTTGGTCAAAATTTTGAGAAATATTTTCGCCGTATAATTTCAAAACATATCGAACCTGCTCTTGCGCACTCTCTGAGGAATCCTTTGCAGACAAAATTAATGAAAATTCTTGACTACCTCTGACTTTAAAACCAAGTGATCCACGGCCTGGAACTCTAAATTTTATACCTTCTGGAAAATCTTTGTCCTTACCAATTTTGTCTTTGAAATCTACAAAATCCTTTGGTGTCTTTGACTCCTGCGATATATCGTCTTCACCATCTTTTGTTTGGGCGTAAAGCATTGTTGGAGCGGAGAGTTCAAGCGCATCACCAACTTGGACATTTGTAACGTCTACGGGCGAAGTATTACACCCAAAACCGATTCTGGAGACCTGATTTCTTGGATTTGGATCTCGCCAAATTAAAAGTACATTTTCACCGACCTCATCACTGACTCCTAACATTACAGTGCCATTGTTAACACTGATCCAATAAGGCGCAAAAACTCCACTTCTAAGAGCTGCCAATGGATTATCTTTTTTAGATATTTTCGCCACAACGGTATCATTTGGCCTACCGCCAGAATCAAAATCACGTCGGATAAGCAATGTTTCGGTATTTTCGTTGGCTCCAAGGACAAATTTATAGGTGTAATCCAGGGTCATGTTGTTGCCCAGCAAAACTTGAGCATTTCCAGCGTCTCCAGCTCTAATCAAAAATGTGGCTGAAGCCTTGCCTTCGCGCTCAAAAGATTCTGAAATCCATCCAATTCCTTTATCGAAAAGTGGATTTAAATTTATCAAAAAGCCTTGCTCAAAGCCTGGAACCGATTCTTTTGCAAAACCCGACACCATCGGTTTTTTATCCTGAACGTTGACCTTTATTTCCAGTGTATTGTTTGGCGCAATTCCGCCACCCATGCCAAGTTTTACAATATTTATCTTTAAATTTTCCTTTGGGCCAATATCGGTTGCCGCAGCACCATACGGAACTCCAACCCAGGCAACATTTTCAATTGGCAGTGACCCCTTTGAATATGAATCAATCGTCCAAATTGAGTCATCACCGCTTTTGGCCTCTACAGCTGATGCATGTTCAACCATCTCGCCACTCGAGCCCTGCATGAAGTACTTCCTTTCATGGCTTGTAACCATTCGGAAGCCTGTGTTTTGGCTATTTAACTCAAATCTTTGTCCAGCAAAAAGATTTTGTTCATCAGAATCGACAAAATTTACAACCCAATTGTCAAAGCTATCACCATCACCATTTTCACCATAAA
>CAYTZU010000097.1:0-3654 GCA_964442725.1 uncultured Pseudomonadota bacterium | reverse complement strand
TATACTCTTCAAGCAAATCCCATAACTTTTTCTCACAAGGGATAATTTTTTTAGGAAAAAACTTAGTTTGGCTATAAGACTCCTTAATTATATTTGAAATATCTCTTGTGGTTTCTTGAGTGCTCAAAGCATATCTGGCTTCTGGATTGGACACATCAGCGATTTCCAAGCCATAGTCAAGCAATTCTCTAACCAAACCCGCTTGCAAAAAACTGCAACTGGCACAAATATTTAAAACTATAAATAAACACTTTTTAAGCAGATGCTTAACTCCAAAAATAGACATATCAATCACTCAAAGTTGAAAATAACTTATAGTTGTTCGCAGTCCAATTATAGTGTTTTCTCGGATTTGCCACCATAGCTTTGATCATTTGCTATCGCTTCAGGAGTTATTTTAGTTTCCTATGAACTATCAGTTTTTCCTTTAAAGGTAGTTTGTTCACCGACTGCTTTTTCTCCATCAGATTTTCCAAAAATAGGAAATATGGTATTAGAAGCAAGTTTCTTGTACTTGAAAAGTGAAAAAATAGCACCGCTGATAGTGCCAAACATTGAAATAATCATGAAAAATGAACCATCTTTAAAACCCTTTAAAATATGCCAACGACGCTTGCTTTTATATGTTGCAAAGAGGCTTTTCTCCATTTCTTTATTCCACCCAAAAATTTTTGAGACTAGTAAATAAAGAGCTTTTAAATCTTGCGATAAATCGCTTTGGGTGTTTTTTACCAGAAGAGTGCAAATTTGTGAAATTTTTGACATTGCGGTAATTGAGCGCGTAGAAATTGTTTTTAAAGGATCATTATCTTTAAGCTCCTGATCAATTATGGAAAATAGTTCGGTTAAATGAACCAATATTTGGTCAAAAAACTCTGTTTGTGCGCATTTCCTCAAAAATGTCCGAAATTCTTTTTGAATTTTATCAAGTTCGACCTGGTGAGGGTCTTCTGTTGGTGCTGTTTTTTGCAACGCCTCTGAGTCCAAATTTTGGTTTTGGGAATCCTTTGTTTGGACAGAGAAAATAAGAAAGAATAACCAAGTGAATTTTATGCAATTGTTGGAAAATTGAAGAATAACCCTTTTTGTAAAGGCTTTTTCAAACATAATTATTACCCCAATTAAAGGGTTTGACTGCATAAATTGTAGGCTAAAAAGCACAGGTTGCTATTTTTAGCACAAATAGCGATCTTAAAGAAGGCGGTTGCTTGAAGAAGTTTGTAATTTTTAGTCGATAATTTTTCGACCTAAAATCGACTCTTCGAGCGGTTTCATGACAGCGTGATCTTCCTCGGTTTCGTGGTCATAGCCCAAAAGATGCAGCAATCCATGAAGCATTATTCTCTCAAGGCGGTCATCGAAGCTTTGTTCAAGTTCGAAAGCGTCAGCGGCTAATTTTTCTGGGCAAATTATAATGTCTCCCAAGTCCAAAAGTTCATCGTCTTGCGGGATTGGCTTTTGACCGGCTTTTAGATCAGGGAAAAATGGAAATGAAAGGACGTCAGTTGGGCCAGTTTTGTCTCGATATTTTAGATTGAAATCGGCAATGGTTTCTATGTCGACAAAAACTAGAGAAACCTGCCATTCATTGAGTTCCAGCTTTTTTAAAAAAGAAGTAAATTTGCTCTTAATTTTAGTCTGATTGATTGGCATAAACTTTTGTTCATTTAAAATTAAAACCATGCTCATTCCGTCATTGTTTATGAATTAATTTTCACGCTGATCAATAAAAATTGTCATCTTAAGACCTGAATCATCCATTTTTGCCATAGTTTGTATCGGCTCCAGACAATGTTTAAAGCTAATATTTTTGGCCTTTGAAATTCCGGCTAAAATGGTCTCAAGTGCTGTCAATTTATTGATTTCATGAGAATCGGACAAAAATATTTCAAGCTCTTGAATTTCTGTCTTCAATGAAAGAGATTGCTCACTTTTAAGCCGCCTGACATGCCTGACAATGTCGATTAAAAGGTCAATACTTCTTTTGTGATCAAAGAAATCAAAATTTTGCTCAAAATCGAACTGCGTCAAGTGGATTGATGGCTCGACAAAGGCTTTAGAGAAGAGCTCTTGATAAATTTTTTCGCAGATGAATGGCATAAATGGCGCATACATCTGGAGAATTGAAAATGCGGCTTTAAAAAGTGCAAATTTTGAACTCTCAATTTGCTCGGCTGTGTATTTGTCGGGATTGAAAAACAAATCTTTGACAAGTTCCAAATAATTGTCACAAAAATCCTTCCAGAAGAACTTTTCTGCAACGTCCAGAGCCAAGGAATAATCGAGCTTTTCAAAACACTCATGATACCGAGTTAAGGTCTCTTGTAGCGTGGTTAAAAGCCAGCAACTCAAAGCATCCATGTTTTCGGATTTTTCGGGAATTTGATTTATTTGACCCAAATGTTCTGAGGCAAATTTAAAGGCATTCCAAAGTTTTGTAGCAGTTCTTTGCCCATTTTTGAGTTTTGCGACATCAAAAAGAGTGTCGATTCCAAGCTTTCCACCGGCTGCCCAAAATCGGACCGCATCGGCAGAGAATTCCTCGATTAATTTTTCCGGTGAGTTTGATGCGTTTTCTTTGGACTTTGAGATTTTCTCTTTTCCAGCCAAAACATGCCCTGAAATGGCAATCTTTTTCCACGGAATTTGCCCGAGGTGATAATGCGTTTTGACAATTGTGTAAAATGCCCAGGTTCTTATGATGTCGTGAGCCTGTGGTCGCAAACTGTTTGGAAATAAATCAGTATCAAATTTGTCTGGCCAGCCAGAAATTATCAACGGAGTCAGTGAAGAGGTCGCCCAGGTGTCCATGACGTCGGTTTCTGGAAGCACCGGTCCATTGCATTTTGTGCATGACTGGAAGAAATTAGGGTTTTCTCGTGGGTCAATTGGGAGATCTTTTGGCTCACAGACAAAGGACTCCTTACAATTTTGGCAGTTCCAAACAGGGAAAGGGACTCCAGAAAATCGTTGTCGTGAAATGCACCAATCCCAGGAAAGATTTGAAACCCAGTCAATGTAACGAGATTTCATGTGTGCTGGGTACCATTCGATTTGATCAGCGATTTCAAGAAATTTTTCCTTGTATTCAACGATTTTTATAAACCATTGATTTATAATTTGATACTCAATTTCGTTTGAGCAGCGCTCGTGGACATTTAAGCCATGGACAATTTCCTTGACCTCTTTGATGAGACCATTTTGATCTAAAAGTTCAACTATTTTTTTGCGTCCATCGGTTCTGGCTTGTAGTCCTTCAAATTCTGGTCCACACAATGCGGTCATGCGGCCATCGGGGCCGATTGCTTGAAAGTATTCAAGTTTATGCTTTTTGTACCAGGCGATGTCGGTGTTATCGCCAAAAGTGCAGCACATAACAAGACCGGTTCCTTTTTCTGGATTTACGTCTGGATCGGCCAAAACTTTAATTTTTCGATCAAATAATGGAATTTTGGCAAAACTGCCATTCAGCGCTTTGTATCGATTGTCATCGGGATGAAAAAGGATTGCCTGACAGGCAGGAAGCAACTCTGGCCTGGTTGTTGCAATTAAAAGTGGTTGTCCGGATTGGCCCTCGAACTCAATTGTATAAAACTTGCCACTTCTCTCAACCCAATCCAGATCGGCCTGAGAGACCGACGTGGTGCAGGTCGT
>CAYTZU010000096.1:2174-3662 GCA_964442725.1 uncultured Pseudomonadota bacterium | reverse complement strand
GACAGCCTTTTAAATTATGAAACAGTTAAGGTTTTCAATAATACCGAGCATGAAATTATCAGAGCCAGTGAGGTTTTTAAGCAGCAAGAGGCGGCTTATACGAATTTTTATTGGAGAGTTGACGTTGTTCACGCTGTCCAAGGGCTAATAATTGGAATTGGCTTGACGGTTTTGACCTTTATGAGTGGGCGACAGGTTTTGTTGGGGCAACTTTCGATTGGTGATTTTGCCATGCTCAATGGATATTTGCTGCAGTTTGTCTCACCCCTCTCTTATCTTGGAAAAGTTTTAAAAGACGTCAGAAAGGGCATAAATGATACAAAAAACACCGTTGAAATTTTAAGAATGATGCCGGAAGTTGTCGATCAAAACAACGCAAAAGTGTTGGATGTCCGAAATCCACGTCTTGAATTCAGAGATGTTAGTTTTGGCTATGAACCGGACCGAATGATTCTTAAAAACGTATCTTTTGTAGTCGAGGCTGGTCAAACGCTTGCCCTGGTTGGAATGACAGGATCGGGAAAATCAACAATTGCGCGCCTTCTCTATCGATTTTACGATGTTTTTTCGGGCGATATCTTTATCAATGATTTTAATTTGCGTGAAATAACTCAGCAATCACTACAAAAATCAATTGGAATTGTGCCTCAGGACACAGTTTTATTCAATGATACATTGCTCTACAACATAACTTATGGCGATTTGACGGCCTCCAAGGAACGCATTGACGACGCAATAAAACGGGCACATTTGACCAAATTGATTCAAACGATCCCGCATGGGCTTCAAGCTCGCGTTGGTGAGCGGGGTTTAAAGCTCTCAGGGGGCGAAAAACAGCGAGTGGCCATTGCACGGGTTATTTTAAAGCAACCCTCAATTTATATCTTTGACGAGGCAACCTCTGCGCTTGACACAAAAACGGAGCAGCAGATATATCAAAATTTGAGGGAGATCTCCAAAGGCTGCACAACTATCATCATTGCGCATCGACTTTCAACTGTTGTCCATGCCGACAAAATAATCGTTTTGGAACACGGAGAGGTCATCGAAGTTGGCAAACATAAGGAATTGCTTGCTCTGGGCGGTGTCTACAAAAAACTCTATGATCAACAAGCGCGAGATCCTCTTTTAGATTCCTAATTATACTTATGAATCTGCCATGCGCTTTTTTAAGATCTGGTTGTATTCATTGTGACAAGTTTCAGCAACTCTCAACTTGAAGTCGTCAGGATTGTCTGTATAAATTTGTGATGTGTTACCCAAAAGAATATCCAATGTTATTCCTTTGGCATACGGCTTATTATTTCTTATCAGTGTTAACTCAAAAGGCATGCCATCCAATTTTTGCACCGAAAAACTATCCTCAGCTTCAAACATTTCCCATGGCTTATAGATTATTCCGTCTGGCATCGTGAGGTGCCATAGACATATTTTTTCTTCATCGCAACATTTATTGTTTTCCAAGTCGGACAAGAAAGCCTCTTTTCG
>CAYTZU010000096.1:0-2164 GCA_964442725.1 uncultured Pseudomonadota bacterium | reverse complement strand
CTTATTAAGGTTTTTAACCATATTTGCGGCGAGCCCAAAAGGTAATAATGTGAATAAAAGTACGAAGGCGGCTTGCTTTTTCGATATAAATTTATTTGCGAAAATAGCTGTAGGTATAGCAATTAGATTGGGAACGATTGCTATCATAAATAATAAACAATATAAATAATGGTTTCTAAAACTAAAATTAAACATCACAGGGTATAACCGATAAAAAATCTCGCTTGCCGCCAGGCCAAGAGCCCAAAGACGAACTTTTTCTTCCGATTTATCAAGGTTTTCCGAGGTAAGGTTTGTTTGAATATTTTTAAGGCTTGAATTCATGAGATTGGTGAAAAATTTAATGGTATAACTAAACTTGAACTCAAAAAGTTTTAGCTTAAAAGCTTTTTCGAGCGCACAAAGCTCTTTTGAATAAGTAATTTCAAATTGTTTTCCTGAAGAATCTTTTTGAACTGTTATGTCAGCGAAAAACTTTTTGGCCGTTGATTCAAGCCATTGGTTAAAGGCTGCAATAATTGGAGCTTCTCCAATTGTATGATAGGCATATAACGTTTTCTTGCTTTCTGTAGGGAAACATTTGAGATTTGCGGTGATCAAACTAATAAATCCGACTATCAGGATTGATTTAGATGTGTTTTTCATGCATTATCCAAAAAGTGCTTCAGAACTGCTTTTTTGCGAAATATTTGCTCATTCAAGCGTGCTTGCAATTAAATGTCAAACGAATATGCAATAAATAATGTTCTTCGTGTTTAATATACGGACAAGGTGGAAAATCTTTTGCTATCTGTAAATTTTAATTTTACATTTTTTCAATGGCTTCTAAAAGATCATCGATATCCTTTTGGCTGTTTATTGAGAAAACTGGTTTATTTGGCCATTCACGCTTAATTATTTTACTAAATTTGTTGTTCGGACCGGTTTCAATGATAATGTCGAAATCGGCAAATTTCTCCATGCTTGCCCACCAATAAATGTGTGAACTAGTTTGCTTGACCAAGGAAAGCTTTATTTCTGAGGGCGAACTTATAACTTCGGCCATTACGTTGTTGACGAGCGGAATTTGGAGTGGTTTAAAGTCAACTTTTAAAAGGTATTGAGAAAATAATTCCTCGGTTTTTCGTAGCATTCGAGAGTGAAAGGCTCCAGCCACTGGCAGCATTTGTGCTTTGCCTCGCATCACTTCAACGTCGGCTTTCACTGCGGCTAATTCATCAAGTGTTCCGGAAACAACAAATTGCGATGGAGAGTTGTAGTTGGCCAATTCAACGACGGAATCGTTGCTTCCAGGGCAGTCGTATTGATCGCATATTTTTTTAACCGTTTCTTCGGCAAGTCCAAGGACAGCCAAAAGCCCACCGCGTTGGCCCTTCATTGTTTCTTCCATAAAAACAGCTCTTTTTTTCAACAAATAAAGTGTGTCCGGATAGTTCATGCCGCCGGCTGCAAAAACGGCCGTATATTCGCCCAAACTGTGTCCAGCGACCATATCTGGAACAATGCCGTATTTATCGCGCAAAACCATGTAAATTGAGGAGCTAACTAGAAAAATAGCCGTTTGAGTTTGAATTGTTCCTCTAAGCATTTCTTCAGAGGAGGAAAAACATAGTTTGACAAAGTTTTCGTTCAAGCAACTTGCCGCGGTTTCAAACTGTTCTTGAACAATGCGTTCATTGTCATAAAATTCCTTTCCCATTCCTAAAAATTGAGAACCTTGTCCTGGGAAAATCATTCCAATTTTTAAGTTCTTCCCTATCTTTTTCTTTGAAAGAATGCTCATTTAATCATGGCTCCAATCTGAATTGAATTCTGGATGTTGGCAAATATATCAGGGATTTTTCATCTTCGGAAAGATAGATTTGTTCTTTAGATCTTTTCTACTAAATTTTTGATCCGAACGATCACACTTTGTTGATCAAGAAGCTCTATGATTTCAAATATTCCTGGGCTTTGAACCGAGCCGGTTATCGCTAAACGTAATGGTTGGGCAACGTTGACAAGCTTTATACCAAAATCTACGCATATTTTTTTTGCTTGATCAATTAAAACTTGCGAATTAATCGGCCAATTTGTGCTCTCAATGACTTTCAAAAATTGTTCGAGTGCTGATTTTGTTTGATTTACGAGCCAATCTTTGCACAAAGAAACATCTAAGTTTTCA
>CAYTZU010000095.1:0-3750 GCA_964442725.1 uncultured Pseudomonadota bacterium | reverse complement strand
AAAAACATTCCAATAACTCCAACATTAAATTTTTAATTTCAAAATTAGACGTCTTTATTAAAGCAAAACCCAACCAAAATTTTCAATAAGAAAATTTATTTTATATCAAACACATCATAATTTTATAAATTCATGTTACAGAAAAAGTATTTACGGATGTATCGATCTTGAAGAGACCTAAAAATCTCTTGAGAGACAATGAATGCTAACTTTGAACACTTTTTGATAACAAAAAAAAGAGAGCCTTTCGAAAAAGACCCCCCTTCTTTTGTTGTATTGGGAGTTTGAAATTAATACCCTTCCCCACCCATATCAGAATCTGAAGACATGTCAGAATCATCAAAAGATCCATTCGTTACAGGATTTTCAAAATTATCTTGAGAAAAATTTTGGATAACTCCTTGATCGGCGTCAGAGTCCATGTCGTCTTTAAAATCCTCACTATCTTCTCGATCCATCATGGGCGAGTCTTCGGATAAGCCATCATTATTGCCTATGTCCATTACAGGAAAATCATCTGAGCTTGGATCAGTTCTTAATAAATCACCGGAAGGCATTTCGTCTCCAGTCATTGGAGCAGGAAAATTTTGGATTTGATCTGGAAAACAGCCATTTGGACCACATGGACAAAATGCGCTGACAAAATTGCAAAAAGCAAAGGCAAAAACCATAAATAATCGCACAAACATTATTAAAGCCTCCGGCTTGAAAGTTTCGGACCGCAAACTAATACAGCCTCATTAAAGCATAATTTCAATCAAATTTTCAATAAGAAAACATAAATGCATTAGAAATATACAAAAAAGACTAATTTTGCAAACTGCTGGCACCTTCTGAAAATATAACCGTTTCATCAATGATTTTTTCCAAAGTAGAAGCCGAAACAGCCAAATCCAAGACCTTTTTAACCCGATCTGTACTTCCAACCAAAAATGCTGGATCTCCGCTTCTTGGCGACATGTGGCGGATTATTGCATGGCTAGAGAGTCTTTTTTGAGCGTAAGCGATGACTTCAAGGACCGAGGTCCCAATTCCAGAACAAACATTTAAAACCCCGTGGCTATTGTCCTGTTTTAAAAGTTTTAAAGAATTAAGATTTGCCAAAGCCACATCCAAAACATGTACATAATCTCGGATCGGCCCACCACTGCATCCGGGTTGATTGGAGCCAAAAACCTCAATTGGTTCATTTTGTTTGATTTTTTTAATGACCAAAGGGATCAGATGGGTTTCTGGGCTGTGGGCTTCGCCAAGTTTTAAGCCATCGGCAATCAACGCTCCAGCAACATTAAAATATCGCAAAATCACATACTTCAAGCCACAACTTCTGTTGAAATCGGCCAAAATATGCTCGGCAAACAATTTGCTTCTTCCATAGGGCGAAATTGGTTTGCAGAGAGAGTTTTCAGACAGTTTTTGTAAATTTTGGCCGCCCAGACCATAAACGGCCGCCGATGATGAAAAAATTATGTTTTTAACTCCAAAATCAATCATCGTTTTTAAAAGGCCAAGCGTTGCCTGAAAATTGTTTAAATAATATTTAAATGGATCAAATTGCGATTCAAAAACACTGGTCAATGCGGCACAATGGATGACCGCAGAAAACTGATTTTTCTCAAAAACAGCCTTCAGGGCATCCATATTCAATAAATCAATCTGCTCAAAATTTGCCCATCTTTGAAGATAAGAATTGCCAATATTTCGGTCTAAAATAACGACCTTGTAACCATTTTGATGCAAAACCCAACTTATGACAGATCCGATGTATCCAGCGCCTCCAGTGATTAAAACCGATTCTGACATTAAAAAATCCTTGCTTGATTAAAAGTCATAAATTCAGTTTTTTGAAAAACTACCAAAATCCTTTAACAGAAGCCTAATTCTGCGGTTATCAACACCGCCAACGCTAGAATATTGATCATAGAAATTTTCAAAAAACTTAAAATCCAACTTCATTAATTTGGAAAGCCGACCAACAAGACTTCTTGCGATTTTATCAACATCAATCTCCTGCCCAACACTGCTGAAAAGATTCCAAAAAAACATTGGTTTTTTTGATAACTCAATTAATTGCGCATCACAAACTTGAACAGAAAAGCTGTGAATTAAACACAATTGTTGAGCAATCCCAAAAACAAAATCAGAGGACTGGTCATCGCTTAATTTATATCCAAAAAGACTAACTGAAACCCAAGTCTTTAATAATTTTAAGACCTGAGGCTGCTGAATTGATAACTCCTCAAAGGTAAGCCCATAGGCAAATGGTTGTCGTCCTGATTGTGAAAAGCCAGCTTTGATGTCAACAACGCAGCCAATAGCCTCTCCCCAAGGGCATTTTATTTTAACCAAAGTTGAAAAATCAGGGACTTTTTTAAAATCCCAACATTCCACAACAACTTTAGAGATTTGACTTTCGACAACCTCTCCAAAAGCCTCTTGAAATGGCTCTTTTTCTAGTTCAAATTTGTCTGGCAATTTTTGCCTCCAAATTTCTTAATGCGCTTGTTACAAACAATTTTCTGTGAATAACACTTGCGCCCAGTTGCCTTATTTTTTCAATATGCTCGGCAGTCCCATAGCCTTTGTGTTTTGATAACAAAAACCCAGGAAAGGATTCATCCAGTTGCGTAATTATACTGTCTCTGGCCACTTTTGCCACAATTGAAGCTGCCGCAACAGAACTTGATATGGACTCACATTTGTTAAAAGAAAAAACCTTAAATTCCTCACTCAATCCTGAAATTTTATCGGTAAAATCAAGCTTTACTGAATCAACGATTATGCATCCAAGTTTTGAAATTTCTTCTTTGAGTTGCGCAAAAATTTTAAAACAGGCCCTTTCCATGGCCAATTTTGTTGCAACAGCAATATTTTTCTCATCAATTTCAAAAACATCGGCCATCGCAAAGGAATACAAACAATTATTTTTGATCCACTCAAAGGCCTTTTGGCGAGATTTTTGGCTCAAAATTTTGGAGTCTTTTAAGAGAGTTGAATCAAGCCACGGCTTTAAAACAACGGCACCGGCAACGACCGGCCCAGCGAGACATCCACGCCCAGCTTCATCGACTCCACAAACAATTTTTGATCCTTTCCAGAAAAAAAACTCAAAAGAGTTCTTTTTTATATTAAAATCGAACATATTATTTTTTTATATAGAATTTAATGCCTTTTTTGGCTCCCAAAATAAAGTTTTTATTACTTTAAAAAAAGTGCAATAAAAAAATGTGTAAAAGTTCAAGTTGTCTTCTGTCTTTTTTTCTTGTAATAAAGAGTTTCAAAATAATTGTTGTCCAAAAGATCCTCTGTGGTTTTCCCTTCGATGCAAAGGCCATGTTAAACAAATTGAGCATCCCAGCTGGCAGAGTGATGTTTTATAGTCTATTTGGTTACATCAACTCAGAAAGGGGAAGGTTGTGGCTTCAACACAATTACGTGTAAAAGAGTTACTTAAAGAACGCGGCTGGACTACTAAGGTTTTAGCTGAAAAAACCGGAATGTCAGAAAGTTATTTGACCCATATTAAAAACGGCACTCGCCGTTGGAACGAGGATGCTCTGCGAAAAATCTCTGGAGCATTTTCTATGGATCCGGTAAACCTCTTTAAGGACAGGCGGGAATCCTTTTCAAATAATGAACTCCCTGAGCAAAAACTTGTAAATTTACCTGAAAAAGAGATCAAAATCTCAGTCAAAAAGGTTCCTGTGGTTGGAGAAATCCCTTCTTATCCATCTCCTTATAACAATGAAA
>CAYTZU010000094.1:0-3812 GCA_964442725.1 uncultured Pseudomonadota bacterium | reverse complement strand
TGAAAAGAATTAAAAGATATGGTTGCTTAATTTCAGTCTTCCTTTGGGGAGCTGTAGGCTCCCCAAAAATCTAGCTTTACTCAAATATTTTCTGGAAAAATCATGAAAGTTATCTTGGAAAGCTTTGATCACTTGACCAAAAGCCTGGATCCAAACCTTGTTCGAGCCGGAAGAGGCATCGCCTATTTTGGTGCCGGACTTCTTGCTGGAATTCTAGTTAAAAAATATTTAAGACTTTTTATTTTAAGCGGAATCATCTGCTTTTTTACAATCAAGGGCCTTGAATACAAGCATGTTTTGAGCATTGACTGGGGCGTCTTGAACGAAATTTTTGGACTTTCTCCATCAGCCACTCTCGATCAAACCGCACTACTTTTGTACGGCTGGGCAGCCTCGAATGTTTATGAGGCCATCGCTGGAGTTGTCGGTTTTATCGTCGGTCTCAAGGTTGCTTAACAAAGAGCTGTTTTAGATTGTCATTTGAATGTAATTTAAATTTGTTCAAATGCTTCATCTGGAATATATGAACTGACCATCTCATCGAGAGATTCGGCAATTACATCTTGCCAGTTTTTATTTTCTGAATTCCCAAGAGCAATCCTGGTACCAATTTTTAAGATTGGATTGGCAATTTTTAACAGTAACTCCAAGACCATAAATCCAATTGATGCCTTAACTGGATGTTTTCTGACATATGGCAAATTGCTTCTTTCGACTCTAGTAGTTATTTCATGAAGGATTGAGTTTGTCCCCGTATCGATTACTAAATCGTAAGCCTGTTGTTTAGGCGTTTTAAATCGCTTTGAAAGAACCTGGCTGGTCCCTGTTTTTACTATAGGCATTAATCCGGAGATCCACATGCTACTCTTGTCATAATATTTGTGATTTAGCGATTTTCCGTGGTTGTAAATACTATTTCTGACATCATCAAATGCCTTCACGATAGTCATGGTTTTGTCGGTGCCACAAAGAGCTTTGTTTGGTTTGTCACAGACCTGTGCAATTCCGTTGCCTATGCAGGCAACCTCGGCGATTAATTTGGCCATAGCAAACCCTTCCGCTATTGGTCTAATATTTATGTTGTGGCCTCTGATATTAAGACTTTTCTCTATAAAGCCGTATAAAAGGGCGCTGACAAGGTTTGCTTGTCCGCGGGTTGCCCAAAGAAGCTTCATGGCTCTGTAAGCTGGACGATCTTGATATGGATTAAATTTATTTCCAGTGGGTTCTCCAGTTTTTAGTTTTCCCATTTTATTTAGTATGTGGAGCTGGTAGTTAGTTACCTGATCTTCGGTAATACCTTTTAGTTTATCCGCAGGAATTTTGAAAGGCTTACCATTGCTGATAAATTTAGCGCTAGCCTTAATTAATTCTTTTCCATTAACATAGTCACCGTATCCATCCAGAGTTTTACTCAAAAGCCATGGTGCAATTATCATTCTGAATATTGGCAATAAAAGAACTGGTCCTAGCGCTTTAAAGAAAAGTAAAGTTTTATTTTTTATGGCTGCTTCTACTCTTGTAGAGTCTTTATTTTCTGATGTTTTGTATTTTTCGCTTCCAGTCAAATAATAAAGCTGGTCATTGAGGAGTGATTGATAACGCTGGAAAATTGTTTCTCTGTCAATTTTGTCGAATATTTCGATTAATTGCTCGCTGGAGACAATGTCTTCTTTGCCTTGACATAATGATGTCACAAAAGATTCACCCAAATTTTTGTCAATTTCACATAAATTCTCTTCCAACATCAAAATCAAAACTTTAGAGCTTTTGTTCTGTGTTTCTATTTTTAATTGAGGAATTTCCAAAATAAAACGCTTATAGGCTCGGACCTTTTTAATGAGCTTGCTTTTCTTCAACCCAAATATGGTATTTCCGATCATTGGCGCGATGGCCTTTTCTAAAATTAATTGGTCTGGATTGACCGCATAATTGGCAACACTGCATGCCTTTGAATAAAATCGAAGAGCTTGGCCTTTTGATATAAAAGGCTTCTTTTTTGTTTTGGACTTGTCTTTTTTTAAAAGGATTGCTGAGCCGGATTGATCATTTGCTGAGATAGTCGATTGTTCGGAGTCCTGCTTGACTTGAGTTACATCGGGTTTGATGCGTCTTTGAGGGACATAGAGCCCCGTTTCCTCATCAATGTCAGCCTTGACTGAACAAAGAGATGAAAAAAGAATCATGATGAATAATTTTTTGACCAAAGACACATTTAAAATCTTCAAGAAACCCATCCCATTTCTAAATTTACAATTTTTTGCTTCATGAGTTTGATTATATCTTTGATCAAAAAATATCGAAAACGCATAAGCTTTAAACGTCATAAAATACAGCATTTGCCTATATTTGTGACGAAAAAATTACAAATATTGTGCAAAATGTGGTTTTAAGACATGAACCGCTTAAAAAACCCAGGAATTCCCTGTTGATCAGGTCCGCAATTTTCTGCGTTTTCCAGTTCTTGGGAGAGCACAGCGATGGCTTCTTTGGCTCGGCTTGAAAGCTTAGTCGGGATCAAGCAGCCAATTTTTACGTATAAATCGCCTCTTTTTTGTCTGTCGAGTGCAAAAAAGCCTTGGCCAGGAACCATTATTTCCTTGCCAACTTGGCAGCCTTTTGGAATGACCAAATCGATCTTTGTGCCATCGATATTTTCAAACTTAACTTTGCAACCGGCGACAAGTTGCGGGAAATTCAATAAAAGCTCAGCAACTATGTCTATGCCCCTTCGAATAAACCGACTATCGCCCAAAACGCTTATTTTTAAGTATAAATCACCGCTTTTACCACCAAAAGTTCCAGCATCGCCCTTTTCTGGGACTCTGAGCTGCGCGCCATCATAAATTCCACGGGGAATGTTAACTTCAATTCTTTCATGATTTTGTTTGCGACTTTGGCCAGAACATTCTCTGCATGGGCTTCCAATGGTATATCCATGACCAGAACAGGCTGAACATGGGTATGAGTAGGAGAAAAAGCCCTGCTGGCTGGATCTCTGTCCGGTTCCATTGCATGTGCTGCAGGTCGATATTTTGCTTCCAGGAGCGGCCCCCATGCCATCGCAACCTTTGCATCGGCTGTAGCGATAAATTCCGATCTCTTTTTTGGTGCCTAAAAATGCTTCTTTGAGCGTTATATTCAAGCCCAAAGAAAGATCATGGCCAACTTCGGCAACCGGGCCACTTTTGCGCTTTTTGCCGCGGGAAAATGGGTTTGAGCCGAAAAATGAATCAAAAATGTCTCCAAAATTACCGAAAAATTCATCCATGTTTTGACCCTGTCCACCGGCGCCGCCATTGAGACCGTCGTGCCCGAATTGATCATAGGACTGGCGCTTTTTATCGTTGGAAAGGACCTCGTAGGCCATGGAAACCTCTTTGAATTTTTCCTCAGCCTCTTTGTTTCCAGGATTTTTATCTGGATGATATTGCATAGCCTTTTTTCTGTAGGCCTTTTTTATCTCGTCTGCGTTGGCGCCCTTTGCAACGCCCAAAATTGTGTAAAGATCTTTTTTGCTCATATTTTTAATTTAACTTTTTAGACCAAAAAACCAACAGTTTCTAAAGCTTTTCACTCAACAATCTTAGCGTATGTGACTAAACTTTTGAAGTGGGAATTAAAAAGTTTGGTTTTTAAAGGTTAATTTTTGCTCCATCGGCCGCATTTTGGTTTTTAGCTTTTCTCAGGGAGGTTATAACTTTTTTGATCTCTTTAATTTCGTCATTATTCCCTAAAATGAGCCCGAAATTGCCCAATAAACAGTTTAAAGAACCAATTCCGCCACCCATGAAAAGGGCATATAAGAATGT
>CAYTZU010000093.1:0-3817 GCA_964442725.1 uncultured Pseudomonadota bacterium | reverse complement strand
TTTTTTTATTGTTTTTGCCTTTCCTTTGTTTAAAATACTCCCTAATCGATCCCTAAAGATATAAACTCCTGGATCGTCAGGTAATTGCATAAAATCACTTTGTAGAGAGTGTTTTTTAAACATAGATCATTTAGAGCTTCGTTTAAGCAATAGATAAACAACAAATACATTACGAGTTATGCCAACTTTACTTTAAGTTTGCGCTTGGAGCCAACCATGAATTACTGTTTTTTTAAAACTCTGTCTTTTTCGATAAAATTATTATTTTTTACACAATTCAGTCTCTTAGCCATTGAAACTCCAAGCATCCGTGTAAAAATTCCTTGGCCTTGGCAAGAAAGTTTGCCTTATGACTACGATCAAGAAGCCGAAATTGAAGTATGGGTAAGTTTAAGTCTACCAGATGAGCCAGAAATACCGGAAAATGATTATTTCTATTCATCTGAAAATATTAAATTAAACATCAAAAAAGAAGATGGCTCTCCGTTAATATTTATTAGCGATTCTGATTATTCATTTTTCGATGAGTTATTCTTCAAAGAAGAAATACCATCTATCTCAGATTTCTACCAAATTGTTTCTTCCAAAATGGTAAGCGGTTTTCCTGTTTACAACTCTCCAATAATCATTCGAAGGTTGATAATATTTTTAGCCATTAAGTCAATTATTGAAATATTTTTCATACATATTTGGGGCGAAAGTGAGAAGTACTGGGCGCCAATACACAAAGATTGGTTTTCAGACGATTTCAAAATTGAGCAAATGTACATTTTATATATAAAAAACCTTGCCTCTTTAAATAATGACTTAAATAAAGCATCGCAACAAAGATTAGATGATCCTTACATATCGCTAAGGCATTCTTTGGCAAGTCAAAAGTCTTCTGACGACCCACTATATTATTATCCTTCTTCTACCAAAGAGACTTCAATTCCAAAATTAATGTTGGATCACTCAAATAGTTCATCTGATAAAGATAGCAGTACTGTAGGAATTCATTCCTCATTTGGCGGTAATACCACCAAATCCCATGGTCAAATAATTGATGAATCATTGATCAAGCTATTTATTTTCAATGAAGTTATAGAGGCTCTCAAGAGATTTGACTCAATAAAACAAGATCTTTTTAGCGCAAGAGTGATTTCGCCAATTAATCAAATTCCATCGAGCGACAACCCACAACTAAACCTCTCTCCAGCAAGAATAAATACAGCTAAACCGCCAAAAAGAAAAGGTAATGGCTGCTGCTTTAGCCTTTTTTTAAAACTATGCAGTCAATGTTCAAGGCGTAAGTGAATTTTATTGATTATTTGCTTCTCTGATGAAAAGAAACAACGGAAGTCCAGCACATCCACCAACAAGAACGGTTAAAATTGCCGGTACCCAATAATAAGCAATTCTTTTCCTTGAGCCTTCCCAAATTATGAAAAACAATGTTGCCACAAGGCATGTTAATGAATCGATCAAGACGGCCATCCCAGCACTAGTTGATGCAACGGCAAAAAGCGCCCGTCTTAAGCAAAATCCATTTGCCAAATACCAACTGAGGCCAAAATAAGCATGAAGACCGGTTCCAAGGAAAAATAAAAAAAGATAAAAATTCTTCAAATTAAACTTGAACATCGTGGGCTCAAAAATACTTTGTATGAAAATTTTTCACTCAAAAATCATCAAAATGATACATTGAACCCACTTTATGTTTCAAGACAAGACCTTCAAACTATTTTTGTTTGACAACAGAATCCTGCTCCTTGAATAGCTCTTTGATTGAAGCAAGAGAACCCATAAGAGCGCTTGATTCATAAGGTAAAATCACAGTCTTTCCATCACCACCTTTCAAAATTTCTGGAAGCGATTTTATATAGTTTGTTGCCACAATATAATTGATTGGATTTGCACCACCCATCGACTTTGTCAAAGCCAAAATTGCATCGGCCTCACCCTGAGCAATTGTTCGACGAGCCTGAGCCTCTCCGGATGCGCGCTCAATTCGTGCCTGTTTTTCACCTTCCGCTCTCAAAATTTGTGATTGCTTGTCTCCTTCGGCCTCCAAAATTTGGGCTCTTCGGTTTCGCTCAGCTCGCATTTGCTGCTCCATTGCGTGGCGAATGTCCTCTGGAGGAGTGACCTCTTGAAGCTCAACACGGTTTATTTTAACGCCCCATTTATCGGTCGCCTCATCAAGAACGATTCTGAGTTTTTCATTGACCTGATCACGCGAGATCAAAGTTTCATCCAAATCCATGGAACCAACGATATTTCGAAGAGTGGTTTGAGTTAATTTTTCAATCGCTTGTGGAAGATTGTTTACTTCATATGCAGCGCGCTTTGGATCGGTAATTTGGTAGTACAGAAGCGCATTAATTTGAATAGTCACATTGTCCCTTGTAATCACACTTTGACGAGGAAAATCATAAACCGACTCTCTCAAATCAATTCGAGTTATCTGCTGAGAATAATAGAAAACCTTTCGACTGTATGGATCCTCTTTTGAAAAGCTCCACCACATCGAATGAGGCCTATCCATAAATGGAATTGTATAGTGAATTCCAGGATGTAAAATTGAGTGAAACTTTCCAAGTCGCTCAATTATGACAACCTCTGACTGACGAACCAAATAGGTTCCCATGTATAAAAGCGCAGAAATAAACGAAAATAAGCCGCCAAGGATTAATAGCAGCTCAAGACCATCAAATAAAAAATCCATGTTTTTTGCACTCCTTATAAAATAAAAACTAAAAATTAACTTTTTTGTTCTTGCCCAGCTTTCCTGACAAAAACCCGATTTCCTTCGATTTTTAAAACAACAACACTGTCTCCGACAAAAATGTCTGGACCAATATTTTTTGCATGCCAAAGTTCGCCATCGAGCCTAACTTGCCCCGACTGACCCTCTTTAAAACTCGTTGCAGCAACCCCATGGGCTCCGATTATGGCGCAGAAATTTGACTGATAACTTTTGAGCTCTGAATTAGATAATTTTTCAGAATTTAAAAACCTTTTTAGTAGTAAAAAGCCCAACCCTGAAGCAAAAAGAGCAAAAAAACCCTGCAAAGCAAAACTATAAAGCAGAAAACTCGCTATTGAAGCGCAAAAACAACCAAAAGAGATCGACAAGAAAAAGAATAACCCTGAAAAACATCCTTCAAGTAAAAGGAGAATCAAGGCAGACAAGAACCAAATTGTTGCCTGATTTAGCATTGTTTAACCCAGAAAATAAGGCTTTTTACAAATTCATCTCCTTAGAAGTAACAATTTTTTGAAACTCTTTCAATTCGCCCCCTAAAACATCAGTTATTTATTGATTTCAGTCTAAGTTCTATGCCACCTTTTTCTATGTGAAATTTATTTAAAAAGTGTTTAAACTGGATGATTATGAGCTATTTAAAGATTTTTTGTTCAAAAAGTTTTCGACCAAAATTTTACTGTTTTTTGGGTATTTCGATACTTACATTTTTAAATGCAAAATCAACGCCTATAAATGATGTAATGCTCGATAATGATTTAAAAGCATCAATTGAATTAATAGAGAAAAAAGGGTTCATGCTCCTTGGTTCTCCAAATCCAGATCCAGCAAAGACTTCTGATCAAGCACTATGGTCTAAAATGAATGCTAACCTGGGAATTCAACTCCCCCACCCAACAAAAAATGTAGCTGCGCACTTTCAATATAAAATTACAATTTCAACAGATATCAATGGCAAACCAATATATCTGAAGATTAACAAAGATGGAATTCCTGCAGGAAACGGTGGTGGCCTTTTTGCTGGAAAACTAAATGATCAACTTTCTATGGAATACATTCAATTTTTGGTCG
>CAYTZU010000092.1:0-3851 GCA_964442725.1 uncultured Pseudomonadota bacterium | reverse complement strand
TGAAAATTCGGCCCTCTTAAAAAAAGTCAATGTTAATGAATTTTCTCAATTGATTAAAAACACAAATCCTGAGGATCTGGCCAAAGTTGCTTGCCAACTGGCTGACAAATTCAGTGCAGAAAAAACTGCGCTTCATTGGGCCGGGTCATTTTTTGTCGGCTGGATTTTGGCTCTCGCGTTCGGTTTTCTGATTTGTTGCGCTAATTCAAAATCAATGCAGCCGGTAAATCCTTCACTCATCATTTGGCCATCTTTGCTTTCAGTTTTAACAGGCGTTGTGTCTTATGGCTCGCTCAAAGGACTGGAAAAATTTGAGCAGAGTAAATCTAATCAAGCAGAAGTGCTCAAAAAACTCATAGAGACAGCAAAAAGCGATAAGTCCGATCTAACAATTGCTGAATGCCAAGAACTAACAAAAATCCAGGAGATGCTTTTAAAAACAGATCTTAAAGATGTTTCAGAAATTTTCAAACAATTGATCAGCCGAACGGGTCATGGAAAAGCTACAGCGATTTGTTGCGCAGCAAATGTTCTTTGTTTTGCAGGTGGATTACGCTTTTTCACTCAAAAAGCTTCCTCCTTAGGAGCGCGCATCGCGGCATGGACTTTTGGTGGACTTTTTGGACTCTTAGTCAGTGGTTTGAAATCAACTGGAACTGTGATTGCCAAAAAATGCTTGAAAAATGATCCAGCCAAAGAAATTGAGAAATTAGTGGATCGGGCGGCAAAAATAAAACCAGGAAAAATTAAAAATTAGAGCAAAAAATGAAAAAAAAAGCTGGTTGTTTTAAAATCTTTCTAGTGATATTTGGGATCAGCTTGTTGCCGCCCCAGAACGCCCTCTGTTTTGGCGCCAAAGATCCAATAAATACAGAATGCTTTCAAAGAGCGGTTAAAAAACTTTCAAATAACTCAAAAATGGCCAGAATCGCTGTTGAAACTTTGGACTACAAGATTGAGCCGTTAAAAGTTACAGCAAAAACTTGCGCAGTTTTAGCAACGATTTTTGGTGTGATTGGTGGAATTGAAGGGCTGAAAGCGGACAATTGTAATTCTCCTGACATAATTTCATCGCTTAAAGGCGCCTTTATCTGCGCCGCCTGTGGAGCGTTTATTGGAGCTGTTTTGGTATATCCACCTCTTAAAGGCTGGCAAACTTACCAGAAGGCTAAGCGTTTTGACGCTCTGAGAAAACAATTGGGAATGGACTCAAACAGGAGAATAACTCGGAAATTATCTGAAAATAACACCATTTCTGGAACTAAAAATAAATAAAGGTGGGTTTAATAGCAGAAAACATGATCAATTTGCCTTAGTTTTAAGATCGCATTAAATTATTGGTGGTTGGAAGAGCTTTTATAAAACAGTGAGATATTGCCCGCATCATGAAAAACTTGAAAAGATTGATTTTGTTTTCAATCGCTCTTTCCGGCCAAGTTTTTGCCGATCCAGAGGTCAAAGACGTTGCTCCAGCACAAAAAGTTGATGAATTGGCCCAAGTTATCAAAAATGCTAATCCCAAAGCACTCGAAAGAGTTATCAGGAAATCCCAGGACCACATCAGCCCAAGTTGTGCTGCTTTGACTAACGCAAGTGTGATAGGTCTATTGCTATTTGCATCCGCATTCCTAGCAAATGGTCAGACTAAAGAAAATAATAAGAAGGTGTCAGTTCTCACAATTGGATTTCTTGGATTATGTGCTGGTTTATTTTCATATTTACCTCTAAAAGCCTATGAAAATAAGTTTGGCATGGGAATTGCATCACGGAAAAAATTGACCCCAGAGCAAAATAGGCGTCGAATAAATCGGTTTCATGCTAAAAAGCTACAAAAGAAACTTGATGCTGCAGCTTTGGAACTTGAAAAGCAGCAAGATAAAATGGCTCATGAAATAAGGAAGAAAGAGCGCTTTGCTTTCCTTGCAAAGATAATGTTTGGACCTTATTATAGAGGCTGAGTCACACCAGGAGCACATTGAATATGCTAAGAAAAATATTAGTTTTGTTTTTCTTAATTGTCACATCTGAGCAAGTCTTTGCTGATGCACAAGTCGGTCAAAGCACCTCTATACAAAACAATGATGAAGTCGCCAAAGTCATCGAAAGCGCTGATCCCGAGATTCTTAAAATAATTATTAAGAAAGGGCAAAAACATAACCACATCAGCCCAAGCATAGCCAGCTTGATTGTTGCCATAACAAATAGTTTTGTTTGCACATACGTTTTAAGAAAAGGATGGCCCGCTGAAGAGAGCCAGGGCTTAATTTTGGCTTCAGGAATAGCTTTAGGGTTCCTTCTTAGTTCACCACTATACCTTCTTCTCAAGCAAATGGAATTGCAATTTGGGCAGGGAGAGGCACCATACAAAGGCTTAACTCCGGAACAAAATGAGCAAAGAATAGAAAAGCTTCGTGCCGAAAACCTCAAAACTATGCTTGATGCCGAAGTTTTAAAAATTAAGGACAAAAATGAATTTAAGGAAGTCATAAAAAATATGGACCCTAAAGCCCTTGTCAACGTGATGAGCGAGCTCTCTGAAAGACTGAATGTGCGAGAGGGCGTTACACTTTGGGCAAAGCCAAATTTAATTATTGGGGCATTATTTGGCGCATTTCTTGCAGGCAAAAGCGTGGGGATAAATGAATCAGCACTGGACTCGATTCTCAAGTTTTGCTTAGGAATAGGCGCTATGGCCATTCCAGGGATACTTGTCCCATACTTGCTACTTAAAACGACGACTCCTGATAAGACTGCGGCTGATTGCACAAAAACGCTCAAGCAAATGATTGAGAAAAATTCTCAAAATAGCTCAAAGATAGACAATGCTGAGCTTGAAGAAATACTGAAAAAAACAAATCCTAAAGTTCTTAAAAAAATTATACAGAAAATGGCCAATCAATTGAGTTCAGATGAAATTATTGGAACTTGTTCATTGGGTACTTTTCTTGGATTTGCATTAATAGCATGGTCACATAAGGGTGATTTGCTTGAAAGTATTGGGATTGGCGCTTTTTTTGTTGTTGTGACTCGTGTGATTGGCAACATTTTTTGCCCCCATAAAATCTTAAGGGCGGATGAGAAGGCCCAGAGGATTAAAAAATTCATTGCCGTCGAAAAACGAAAGCAATTAGGCACGCGTAATAAAAAGCAAAACATCAATTCAGCACTCAACCCAGCTGGATAGCTATGAATATCAATAAAAACTTAGTTCAATTAATCATTTTCATAATCGCCATTTTCGGCCAACTTTCTGCCGATCCAGAGGCCAAAGACGTTGCTCCAGAACAAAAAGTTGATGAATTTGGTCAGCTCATTGAAAAAACGGATCGCCAAACTCATGCCAAATTTGCATACATTCTGGGCAAAAGATTGAGCCCTGAAAAAGCCACAATACTTTGGACTTGTCCAACTATATTATTATGGTTTCTTTTGTCCTATCCTTTCAATCCCCTATTTCAAGCATTTAAGTTTTCTATGGCGGCAAGCCTGCCGGTTTCGGTTATTTCTTATTTTTCGCTCAAACTTTATCAACGAACTCTTTGTAAAGACACCCATGCCTCTGTGGCCAGTTGTTTAGATTTTCTGAAAACAGTAGATAGTAAAAACAATGTTATTTATATCGATAATGAAAGGTTTTATGTTCCGCTCCCATCTGAAAAAGAACTTTGCGAAATAGAAAAAATCCTAGAAAAAAACAGTCCACAGCTAACAAAAAAAACCGTTGAAATAATGGCAAATCGGATTTATGAAAAAAAAATTAATTTAATTTGCTCAACGGCAAGCATTATCGGATCGATTCTTGTTTTTGCTGTAATTTTCTGTCGGCCTGAAAATGGAGAACCCTTTTCAAT
>CAYTZU010000091.1:0-3947 GCA_964442725.1 uncultured Pseudomonadota bacterium | reverse complement strand
AAGAAATTCCGTTCTTTTATCAAAGCGTATTTTAATTCAAAGTTCGGTACGAAAACATCTGTCGAAATCAATTTATTTTTTATTAATAATTTAAAAACAGCAAAGTCAATCCCACCATAAAACGCCTTTTCGCCAATTCTAAAGAGTTTTTCGATAAAGTTTTGATTCAGCCAGGCTGATCCCATGAGATTTTGGCTTAAAAGCGAGCCCAAAAATGCTTCAAGCTCACTGTCCGTCAAAAGCTTTAAAAAACCGGTGGAAATGACCAAATTGTTCAGTCCAATGAATTCAGCCACTAATTTTCCACTTTCAAAGAGATAGAGATTTGGGCATCCAACATTCAATTTTTTGGCAATTTCGGCAACGCCCTGGAAAAGCGCATCCTCAGGTTTTACTCTCTTTAAAAATGGCGAAAGTTTAGCCATCAAACCATTTGAAAAATATGGGACAAAATCATGCAAGAAATAATGTGCAAGACCTAATTTGTATAAACGACTCTTTGCAAATTTCTGTTTGTCTGAATATTCGCAAATAAGATCAGACTTTCCACTCCTAGGTATTAGTCTTGTCTTTTTATCATCAAAATTATCTATGTTGTTTGCCCACTTACTCTTCTTATAAAGGTACTTAAAAATTCCAAAACTTGCCAAATTACTGCCCAAAATTGATGGACCATGGAGCTTTAAATCATCGCCAAGGTCACCGCAAAAGCCTGAGTTGGTCACAAAAATGGCCAGAAGCATTAAAAGTTTTAAATTAATTCTGTGTCTAAATGCTGCAAACATCGCTTGAAAAGCTCATAAATTTAGGAGTCAAAATATTAACTTGATGAAATGAATTCTAAGTTTTATTTAATAAAAGCACAAAGCCGGCGTTTATTTTGTAAAAATACGTGAAAAAATGAGCTTTTAGCCGCAATTGCAAGTTTCAAGCTGAAATGAAAAAAGGGGCTCCTGGCAAAAAACCAAAAAACCCCTCTCAAAAGTCGAAATTATGTCGCTATTTCAAGTGAATTTTTAATGTCTGCGATGATGCCGTCGATACCCGCCTCCACCGCTAAAGCCAAAATTAAATGAAACGCCCGAACCATAGTACGGCCGATGACCCCACCAGCCGTAGGGCGGACCCCAAGGATCGTCGACAAACCATGGCCCACCAAATAAACTAAAGCCTACTCTGGGCTCTCGTCGGTCGTGGTGATAGACATGGACCTCCTTGACACCTTTTTCCTCGTCCTCATCATTCTTATTTTTATCGGCCTGACAAAGGCCTCCAAAAGCCAAAAGACATAAAATTATGAGCTTTTTCATCTCACTTCACCTTATTTTCATAAGTCGCCAAGCCCGCCAGCGGCCTGCGCTTGAAAAACATGGATCAAAATCAGTCTAACTATGCTTATATTAAAGCAAAAACCGCACAAAGTTTTCAAGCAGAAAAGATTTTTGATCCAGGCAATAAGTGTTTTGAGCTTTTTTAGTGGCTTTCGAGTTTTTTGAGTTTAACCGGTCAAAAAACAGCTAATTTAAATGATTAAGTCACTGAAACCGATGGCAGTGGAATCGACAGCCGGCGACCTTTTCTCCTTGGACTTCTTGGACTTTTATGAGTTTGACAAAGCTTTTGAGCCGAATTAAGCCTTGGCAACATCGATGAAAAGGTGTTGGAAAAAATTATGCTCAGATCAAAAGGCTTGCGACAAAAAGGACAAGGCCTACCTTTCTCAATTCGTTTTAAATTTTCAAGACAGGCCAAGTGATAAAAGACCTCTCCATGACTGCAAAAAGGCTCTGTTTTAAATGAAATTCCTAGAATTTTAAAAAGGCAGATTCCACATTCTGGTTTTTTTGAATCAAAATTCATGCTCAAAAGATTATGCATAGACCTCAAATTTCCACTCAAAAGTTGGACTTGTTGAGCTAAAATAACGTCTGCACTCCAAAAGCCCATGTTTTGATCCAAAAATTGTGAAAAACAAAAGGCAATTTCCTCACAAAGAGCCCTTGAAAATTGATTTTTAGAAAGCTTGAATTTTTCGTATAAAATCGAGAACAACCGATCAATTTTGCCAAAAACAGATAGATTTTCTCCTAGACCAAGCAAAGCATTATATTGAGCGATCATTCTGTAAGAGCAAAATCTTACCAAATTTCTCCATGCGCTCTGATAAGCCAGCTCATTTTGATATGGTCTTGGAATCTTTTGAAAAGCGCCCGCACCAAACGAGCCAATAATGCCCAATAATTCATCAAATCTGGCATCTTCTCCTTTAAAAATGATTCCGTTAGCCAATTTAACAAATCTTCTGCGATCAGCAGAAACCGGAAACTCCTGAGCAATCAAAAAAAAGGTTGATAAACTAATCGCCTTTTGAGCAAGTTCTCCAACACTTCTTTGTTTTGGGTCTTGAGAACACAACAAAGTCTGACTCACAGCGCAAAATTGATCGAGAATTTCTAATGGAAATCCTTCAATGACTATCTGGTCGGAGAGATTATTGGTAAAATTTTCAGCTTGTGTCCTGCCGTCAGGCCCTTTATCCAATAAAAAACTTGCAAATGCGGAATCATCAAGCGAATAGCTCATTTTTGGGAAATTTTCCAAATATTGCAAAAGCGATGGAGCCTTTGCCATTTGCGGGAAAACCCCTATCAACAGAGCAAATAAAACATTCAATTTAGGGGTCTGGATGCACATCTCGGTTGTTTAATCCCTATAAAGCCTTTAAATAGCCATAAGCAAGATCTCTTCCTGCGTTAAGCGTTATTGATTAAGGTAACTCAAAAACTAATTTTTTAAAATTGCCCCTTTAAAACCAAGCATTTTTCTATTTTTAATCACTTTTTTCGAAGCCAAAGATTGTTGATCCAATGTTATGCCTTATTTTTAAGGCATATAATCGCTCGGATCAAAATCACTTACTTCTACATCGTTAGGCGTTTTTCCTTTACCTTTATCGAAAGGCATTGTACTGGATGTGGATGGGGCAAAAAGTTCACCGCCACCAAGGCCTGATGTAAGACCTCCTTCAGCGGGCCTTGTTACAAGTGAGAAAAAATTTGAACTTGGATCTTGACCAGCTGCCACTGGTGCGCTTGAAGGGCTGCTTGGGCTGGCAAAAGATGGTGGCACGTGAGAAGTGGGCGATTTTTTCAAAATCGATTTCTTAGGTTTTTGCCTCAACCTATCTACTAAATCTTGCTGTTGGGCGTCTAGTTGGTCAGAAGTTAAAACTTCAGGATTTCCAGGGAGATAACTCCTCTTAACATTTGCCAGGGATTCTGGATCCTCCGGACGCTCACTAGGATTAAATGCTTCAGTTGTCACCGCATATCTGCCATCTTTATAACTTCTTGCTTTCGTTTCTTGTCGGATTTGTCCGGCCCAATCAGACAAGCGTGCGATAAATGGATGTTCTTTGAGTCGGTCTTCTTTGTATATCTCAAAATCTGTCAAATGATCTTTTAGTTGTTTACTATCCAAACTTTCATTATCAATTCCTTGAGACCTCAAATAATTATCAAATTCAGGATCGTCAAGCTTTTGCCTTAGTTGCTCTCGTGCTTGATGGTGATTTTCAGGCATTGGTGTTTCTGGTCGACCAATACGACTTAACTTAGGAGGTCTAGGATCAGGGCTTGTTTGCAACATTTGAGTGGGAGCAGATGACGATGATGACGAGGATGAAGGTGGAGGACCCCAAGGCACCGCTCCTCCCTGATGCGCGCCCATGGACGGATTTTTACTTTGAATTGGTGGCGAAGAGCGCATTGCAGGAGGTTTGGAAGGTGCCTGTGGAGCTTCTTCTGGAGCTACCTTCGGTTTACTAGGAAATATTCCTGGAACAAGCTCTCTTTGAGCAAAAAGAACACAAACGGCTATTGAAAAACCTAAAGATAAAATTTTCTTCAACATTTTTTAACCCAACAAAAATTTCAAAACCAATACAC
>CAYTZU010000090.1:0-3973 GCA_964442725.1 uncultured Pseudomonadota bacterium | reverse complement strand
GTTGCAAAGGCGATTGCGTTGACCAGAGTGACAACAATCCTGAGCGCAGTGAAGGCTCCAGGTCCGTGATTTACCGCTAAAAGATCAATATCGGAGAGATTTAAGCCATTTTTGGTAAGCAATTGATCGCAGGCTGGGATTAATTCGCGATTTGCATTAATTCCAGGAAAGGCCACATGATCAATTACTGAGGAGCCATCGGAAACACAGATCTGCGCCTCTGAATAGCTCCCCTGAAAAGATAAAATTCGTAAATGTTTTTTGTCTATCCTTCCTGCTCTTTTGATTTTTGCCTCTGATAAAATATGCTGAAAGCAGAATCCTTTATATTATTTTCCTTTCTTTCAATGACTTTACCACAATTCAAACATTTCCAACCTTCGAAATTGAAAAATTGACTGAAAAAGGTTTGAGTTACCATCAAACCACAACACTTAGGACACTCCATGTCTTCCCCCTCTTTTTTAATAAGAACATAGAAAGAATCTCTAAGTTGTCTGAACCGGTAGAACTTCTTTAAAAGAACAACACGCCTTCTTTTTAATCAAACTTGTCTGTGTTTTTGAAGTCTATGTAATTTTGCAAAATAAAAGCCGCAGCCACAGAGTGTATTTTAAGCTTTTGATCAGGGCTTTGGTTTTTTTTTGGCTTGTTTAGGGACGAGTAAGCCATCTTACTGGATCTACGCTCATCCCACTCGACAAATTTTATACTATTAAATTCTCTTTTTGTAACTAATTCTTTTATCTGTTCAATCAAATCCTTGGTCTTTTTTGCCTGCTCGCCTTGGGTGCCCATGCAGGTCAAAGGCATTCCACAGACAATTTCGCAAACCTCATTGCTTTTTAAAAAATTTACTAAAAATGCTTCCAGTTCTTCGGTTTTGACTGTTTTCAAAGGCTTGCAAACTATTCCCGAGGGATCGCTACTGGCCGTCCCAGTCCACTTATCCCCAATGTCTAAACCTAAAAGTCTCGCCATTTTCTTAGAAAACCTATTTTTTAGAGCAAAATTAAATACCTACTCAGTTTTACATCGATTTAATGGTCTGTCATTTGTCAGTGTGATATTGATTTTAAAAGGTTCACTGACTCCTCTGACCTTGGGAGGGGCTGAATTTGAACGTTTTTCAATGACTTTATCTCTCTGGCCATAGTCTTTTAGATAAAACAAATGTGCGCCCTGTTCTGTTTCCAGTGACATTGCAGGCCCATCATATAATGTTGGCTGAATAATGGGCATTGGAGCTCTTCTGTTTTTATTCCTATTTTTTTTCTTTCTCGGGTTGTTTTGAGTGTTGACGTTTGAACTTTTTATGGTTAACGATTTTTCTAGTTCGGAGCATTCTAAAGGTGGTTCGATGACTGGTAGGGCTGGTCGGGATTGAGAAGGACTTGTTGGTTTGAAAACAATAACAGTATCTGGAGTTGGATATAAACTTTGATCTTGATCTATACCAGAAATTTGTTTGCATGAATAAACAAATAACTTGAGTATTTGCCGCCCTGCCGTCTCCATTTTTATTAGCTCTTGAATAAAAATAAACCTATTTGAAATGGGGGAATTTCCTAAAAATAACTGTCGAAGTGAATTATTGTTCAAAATTAATAAGGCAGCTTTGCTGATCCAGTGACAAAACTGTGGTTCTGGCTTATCAATATCCTCTGTTGGAGATAACATTATCATCAATATAAAGTGATATAAAACTATTGGAAAAAGCTTTAAAAAAGGAACTAAATTAATATCTTTTTCAAAGAGATTATTTAATTTTCGTAACATTAAGTCATTTGTGTCTTTTTCGACGGCCGGGCTCTTAAATATTTCTAACGTGACCTTCAACATTATCAAAAAGCAAAATACGGTGCTGGTAACTCTATATAATTTTTTATTTTCTGAGCTTTGGTTTTTAAAATCTACATAGTTTTTTGGGTAATATTTGATCTCTTTTAACAAAAATTTGAATAGATCTAAAAGGACTTCCTTAACTTTTGGTAGGTTTTGAGTTGGTTCTGTAGGATTGGTTTCATCAAAAGCTGGGACCAGAGCCTCAAATCTATTGCATGGAAGTAATCCAACAAACACAATTTCGGCGCTGAGAGGATCTTTTAATATCCATTCAATCAATTGATACGCATGATCTCGAGTTAATACCGCGTTGCAAAGATTAGAAAAAGTTAAAAAAACAGCAATAACAAAGCCCTTATTCATTTTTCATTCCTGATGTATAAAACAAATGTTATAAAAATTTATATTTGTAAAAATAACGCAAAATTAGTCTTAAATTAAGCAATTTTTCTAAATTCATTGTCTGGGCACCTTAAGGGCTCTTTGCCTGTCATTTTAGATTTTAAAAGATCAGAAAGACTCTCTAGTCGATTTTGCCACAGGAGGCGCTGAGTGTGAGCGCTTAAAGATCGCCATTCTCTTATCACAATCTCTTCCCCTCATCAAAAACAAGCCGTCTTGCGATGGTTCTAAATCAAGTAATGGCCCATCCCACCTTCGACTAGTTGTAGGAATTGAGGGCGGATTTTGCGCTTCTTCTAGAGGCACTTCCTCTTGGGGACAATCATTGACAATGGACTCGTTGAAAGTTTCTTCGTATGTATTTTGAGCACCTCTCGCAAAGTTTGCTCCTCGTCTTGATTTTCTTTTCTTATTTCTCTTTTTAGGGATTGAAGGAGAAGGCCAAAGTTGCTCAAGATTAGGTGGTTCTGAGGGAGCTATAAATGTTAATGGTTTAGCTTGGTGCTCCAATAAAGCTGTGCGAGTAATGCAAAAAATGTTTTCACATGAAAAAATAAAAAGCTCCAGTGTTTGACCATATAATGTTTTCAACTTTTCTAAAAGTTCTCTAGGGTCTAATCTTTTTGAAAAAATGCCGCTAAGTACAGGATTGAAAATAATTAATAAGGTTGTTTTACTCATCAAATGGCAAAAAAATGGTTCTGCCTTATCAATGTCGTCAAGATTTTGGCTTAAAATTGGTAGTGCGCTCATTACTCGAAGATTGAACAGGACTAATGGAAAAATTTTTAAAAAGGGGATTAGATCTGTGCTTTCCTCAAAAATGTGATTTAATTTTTTAAGAAGTGCGGCTTTTCTTTGTTCTTCAACTTTTATCTGATCAAATTCTGATAAAATCACTCTTTGCAATACTAAATAACAAAAAACTGAGCTTAAAACTTTGTATAATTTTTTATTCTCTGTGCTTTGATTTTTAAATTCTTCAGGAGTTCGAGGACAGCGTTTAATTTCCTTGAGCAAAGAATTGAATAGACTGCAAAGTTCTTCGACATAATCCAATCCTTGAGCCTCTTGTGAAAACATTAAATCCCCAAAGTTTGAACACGGATAAAGTCCTACAAGCTTCATCATGGCGTGATATGGATGATCAAGTATGAAATTTACCTGTTGCTGCTGATAAGGCGTCAATACGGCACCACAAAAATTAGAGTAAATTAAAAGCACAAACAAAATGAGCAATTTTTTCATTGTTTTTGTTCCTTCAGGATAAATTAAAAATGTTTTATGAGGACCTGGAGCGACCAATTTTTAGGCTTTCTTTTGAATCGTCTGTGAAGCCTATAAGACATGGTCCATTTGGTCCATTTTTACGAAATTCATCAATGTCTATTTGAGGTTTTGGTTTTTCTGACCTACCCGATCTGCTTGATCTACCCGATTTCATTGACGAAGGAGTCGATGGATAACCGTACGAACTTAGTGGCGTTGTTGGGGGAGATGACAATTCTGAAGGAGCATTGTGTGTTTTTGCAAAAGATATTGTTTTCCATGAATTCTCAAACATTTCTCTAGCTTTTTGTTTAATTATAAAGGTTCCTAATTCTTCTGGAAACTTTATTGGATTAAATAATGGGTTCCTAGTTATCAGTGTTGCGAATTGGAAAGGTGAGTGGGTTGGTCGTGTTATTTTTTGTGAATGTAGATCGGTTAAGATCATTAAAAATGT
>CAYTZU010000089.1:0-4031 GCA_964442725.1 uncultured Pseudomonadota bacterium | reverse complement strand
AGCCAAAAGTTCCATGAACAAAAATAACCAGCCACTCCTGACCAGAAATTTTCTGAAAGAATCGCTTTATTTCAACTGGCACCCATTTTTTTTTGCAAACAGACCTAACAAAATCACATAAAAAACCATCTTTTGACTGGGTAAAAAAATCAAAAATTTGGGCTCTATTTTCGCCATCTTTTTTCAAAGTTGGCTTACCATCAACCTTTCCAATTCGTCCCATAGCAACATCAAATTTCCGCTTCTGTTCAATGACAAATCTGTATCCAAAAAAGGCTGTAATTCCAAGAAGGCAAAGAACAAAAAACTTATAAAAGAGCCTAACCAAGCCACTTTTCATAAAGTTTTAAGACTCCAAAAAATATTGGCCTAAACAAAATTCAATTCCTCTAACTATAAGAAACGGTTTAAGTTTTGTGAAAAAAAATATATAAAATTGGGTCAACTTTTTGCGTCTTGGCACAATTTTTCTATAAATTATGATGAGCTTTTTAGTGGGCATGTATCATAGTTTTATCAGAATTGTTCTTTAGTAGAGAGCTTTTGGTTTAACTGACCAGATTTCTCGGTTGAGGAAGTAAAGTGCAAAAAAAAATTTTATACCTATTTGTTGCAATTTGTGCATCGTTTATCTCTCAAAACAGTTTAAATGCCCGGCGATTCAGACCCTTAGGGCCAAAAAAATGCGAAAATAAAGAAAAATTAAAAGTAACAATCAAATCCTCGGGCAAAACTGAGAATAGTCCATTTTTAGAAGTGTTCAAAAAACATAAAGATAAACATAAACACCAATTCCATAAAGAAAAGGATAATCAACCAGCTTTGTATGATAAGGCTGGTCTAGATTGGGCACAAACAACAACACAAAACCTTGAAACTGCGGTTGGATATTTTTTGTCGATAATTCCAAGCGATCAGGAAGAATTGCGAACTAGCCTGAAAAAAAAAGAGGCTAAAACAAAGGAACGCATAACTTCTGCTGAAATTGTCGGTGACCAAAATTATAAAGAGGCTGAGTTTTTAGCCGACAAATTATCAATGGTCGCAAATTGGCACAAGGCTGCCCAGGAACAACTCAAGCTCGTTCTTGATAAAAAAGAGGAAGCCATGGGCGGACTCATGTACAAGGATTTTACAAAAGCCAAAGCTGATTCGCAGAAGGAACTTTTATTCGAAATTTATGCCATGCTTGACGGTATTTTCCCAAATCCTAGAAAACCGGTCGATCAGGAAAAACTAAATGCAAAAATAAACGAAGTTGTCGAAGAGGTTTTTTCAAAAATAGAAAAACCTAAAACAAAAGCAAAAAAAAGAGCCGCGGATAAGGAAAAGCAAAAAGAAAATAATGTTGCTCAAGAAACTCTAGGCGCGCCAAAGGAGGAAGCAGAAACCGAAAATTCAGAAATCAAAAAACTTCAGGAATCAGAATCAAAGCTCAAAAAAGATTTGGCAGACGCACAAAAAGCCTTAAAAGATGCCGAAAAAGAAAAAGCTGAGGCTCTATCAAAGGCAGAAAAATTAAAACAAGAAGTTGAGTCAGAACAGAAAAACTTAAAAGCTGAAGAAATTAAACGAGAAATTGAATTAAAACGCACCGCCGCAGAAAAAACAAAACTTGAAAATAAAAATGCTGCACTGGAAAAGAAAATCCAGGAGCTTGAGGATAAAAAATTAGAACTTAAGTCAAAAATGGATGCCCTTTCAGAAAACGTTAAGCAAGAAAGCTTTGGGAAAACAATGACTAGCATTGATCTTGAAAAGATCCGAAGACAAAAAGAGGCTCTCGAGAAAAAGCTGGAAAAACAGACACAAAAAATAAACGAATACTTAAGTCTTTTGAGTGCCAGTGATGCAAAACAAAAGGAAAACTCAATTAAACAAATAAATCTGGAAATCGAAATAAAACGTTTGAAGGGTCGAATTTCTGAGCTTGAGGCAGAAAAAGTCAAAAATTCAAATAATGCTAGCGTTTCAACTCAAAAAAGCTCTGAAAAAACAAACATTTTAAAAACTCCAATAATCTTGGACGTTGAAAAAGACTCAAAAAAACTGGCTGAGCAGGAAAAACCTGAAACCAAAAAAACAATTCTACATGAAGCCCAAAGTTTATTTGATGAATTTCCAAATCAAAAGACAGAGCCGGTTGTTGCTACCAAGCCAGCCAGTTGAACTTTTTTGACAATTAAAATTCAGGAGAGATTCAATGTCTAAAAAAATTGGCGTGTCCTTGCTTTTAGCTCTAAATTCATTTTCCGTGACCTATTTTAACCAAGAAACAAATGAATTTGTCGATGAGCCCGCCCAAATTGAAGAAAATCAAGCGCTGGAAAATGTAACTTACATCCTTGAACAAAAAGAATCTGCGGTTCCGAATCTTTCCACCGTCAGTCCTGAGGAGCTAAAGCTATTTTTCAATAAACTTCTCGATGAACTTACGATCAGCTTTACATCAATGGTCAAAAAAATTGATTTAATTCTTCAGGATAATGAAAATTTAAAAACCGAGGCCACAGCCTTTAAAACATCATTCTTAAGCCTTTTCCAACTCAATGCTCAAATAAGTCCTTTCAATCTATCAATTGACCAAGATCCTTGGAAAACCATTGAGAACTTAATGAGCCTTGAAGAGCTCATTTGCAAATTTGGAGAGGAAGAATGGATTGATTTTCAGGAAAGAACGAACAAAAAATTCGATTTGCTTGATTTAATCTTTGTAAAATCCAAAACAACTGCTGAATTTTTTGAGCGCTTAATTGAATTTGACCTAACCTTTAGAGATTTTTTGGAACAAAGAGCCAACGAATCAAACTATGCAAAACTTGAAAGCGCATATCCAACAATTAAACCAGTCATTGAACAGCTCATTGACTGGAAAAAAAGTTTAGATGATCAATCGCTTGAAAAATTAGAGTTAATATTCAAAAACAGCCTTAAATTAAGGACCGATTTTGTTGCTTGGCTTAGATTAATCAACCAGGGCTGTGTAAAAAACCTTCATCTTCCGGTCCTTGATGAAGAAATTGCACTCCCAAGAATTAAAGACTTACTTGATTGTTCAAAGGAATTTGAAATAGAGGTTGACCGATTGATAAAAAAATGGGAACAGTAGGAAGAAGGGCACTATTCTTAATAATTGCCTTACAAACAACACAATTGTTTTCATGGAAAAAACCACCAGAACCTCTTGATTTTTGGGCTCAATTGGCTGTCGATCAAGCAACCCTTCTGCAAAAAACTCAAAAAATAGACACTAAGCTTGTCGAACTTGAACGAAAACTATTTTTCTTTGATCGAACGATAAACAAAAGTCTTAAAGCCATTGGGCAGCATGGTCAGTTTTTAAGCGACAAAGGGCGAGAAAGCCTATCTACTCAAGTCTTTGAGATTAAAAAATGGTGTTCCAACTCAATTACTGAATTTGAGCCATCGATCAAAGACCTCGAACTTGAGATTGATACGCTTTCCAAAAAACTTGATTTAATCGAGGCTTTACCTAAAAAAAACAAAAAAACAAACAAGTCAAAGCCTATTGCTCAAAATAATGATGATTTAATGCTTAAAAACCTTCTAAAAGAACTGTGTCTTTTAGCTGAGTTTGAAGACAAAATTGCCTACTTATCAGAGCTAAATGGAGACAAAAACGAGTTCGATCAACAGATAAATGAGCACAACAAGTTAATTTCACTGCTTTTACGGCGAAAATTAATAAATCAAAACAGCAGCTTTATCGATGAAAAAATCAAAAAAATTAATCAAATCATAGGGAATTTAAAAAAACAAAAAGATCTTATAATTTCGAAAATTATTAAACTTGGACTTCCAGAAAATATCACCAAGGAAGAAATTGAGATCAAAAAAGCTCAAATCCATAAACAAATCGAAGAATTGAGCAATAAAGATTCAACACCTATCATTGCCCAAGATGACGCAGCGCTCCCTCCCGAGCAACTCAAAGCAGCAGAGAACATCGTCGATCAGCTAGAAAAAGCAAAAACATTAAAAAATAATGGTTCTGAAATCCTTGAATCAAT
>CAYTZU010000088.1:0-4056 GCA_964442725.1 uncultured Pseudomonadota bacterium | reverse complement strand
TATTTTTGGAGTGGGTGGATTTTGTTAATTATTTTGAAAGTAAAAAAAGAAGCGAGGAGTCCGGCAATTGCCAGAAATCCTCACCTCTTTTTAAGCGTTTAGATAACTAGTTGATTAAAAACCCCAATTTGTTGATGATTCGGTTGATTCTGTTGCGCCTTCTACTGGAGCTGGGCTTTCAACGACTGAAGCCTCGGTGCTTTTTTTATGTCGTTTTTTTGGGCCTTTTGCGCATTTTTTCTTATCGCAGTTTTTTTTGTTTTTGCGATTTGACTTTGAGCTTTTCTTGTGGCTTTTTGATTTTTTTGCCTTTACCTTTTTAGGTGCTTGCGTTGTTGTGCTGGATTTCTTGCAGCATCCAGGTAAAACGAGTAGTGCAAAACCGCCAAAAAGAGAAAATACGAGCAAGGCGATTTTTGAAAGTCTCATTAGAGAACCTCCTTGAAATTAGGTTATATCAATTTACTCACAACCCAAATAATTTCTATTTGAATGTTAACTTTAACCAACCTCTTTTTTCAAGGGTTTTCCAGCTTTGTAGTTTTTTGTCAGGTGCTGAGCTGGTCAAAATTGTGCTCTTTTATCAAAAATGGCATTTTTTATGACAAAACAAGCCAATAAGGCAAGAAGACCTCCGCCTAGGATTAAAACCTTAGTTTTGTGTTGTGTCCAGAGTGATTCATCTTGCATAAGTCCAGGATTTTCGGCTTTGAATCGCATGATTATCTCATCGATGGCTTTTTTAATTGTGTCTGGACCGGCAAAGAGCGTTAAATTGAACTTTTCATTTTTTGAGCTGAGGTTTATTGAGTAATAATTTTGAAATTTTGTTTTCTCTACGTTGATCAGAAGGCCGCTCATATAAACATTTAGCGAAAATTTGTCACTACTTTTGACCAATGATTGGATTGCCTGATTTAAAGCCAGTTCTCTTTGTTCCGGGCTTGTTTTTTTAAGATTTAAACTGATTTGTTTGTCTTTAGGATTGTGGTCTTTAGGTATTGATAAGATGATTTGGTTGCAAAATAGGGTCACGCCGAAAATTATTAAGTATTTTTTAATCAAAATTTGCATAATTTGATCTCCTGATAAGTTTTTTAGATTATCTAGAAATAAAATTATTATTTTCAACGAATTAATACTCAATCAAGGAAGATTTCTTCGATTTTGTCATTTTTCTCAAATAAATCTGGTCGAACAATCGGCATTGTTATAATTGTTTGAATATTGAAGTCGAAAATTATTTCTTGGCATCGATCCATTCTGGTCTTATCCAAATCTGTTAAAAAATCATCGATCAAAACGCAGGATATTTTTTGCCCATTTTCCTGAAGGATTTCAATTGAAGCATATTTTAAAAGTAAGGTCACAAGTTTTTGTTCGCCACGCGAAGCGAAATTCTTTGCGCATCGGTTGAAGATAGAAATTGAAAAATCGTCCAGATGCGCGCCGAACAGTGAGCGTTTTAGGATAGACTCTCTTTGCAGCACTGATTGATAATTGGGGCTTTTTTGGAAATCGCCAAAGCCTTCCTTTGTACAATCCTGTTTTGGTCGATAGGCAAGCGAAATTTTGAGTTCAGTCCCCGGAAGATATTTTGTCATGAGGATATTGCATTTTTCTTGAAGCTTTTCAATGAAACTAGCTCGCCAGGCCTGGATTCCTGCGTTTAAATTCCAAAATTGTTCAGTCCAGATCTTTAAGTTCTCGCCATCCGTCAATCCACTTTGCAGAAGGGCATTTCTCTGCTCCAAAACCTTTTTAAAATTCCGAATTGTTTTCGAGCTATTCTGGTCGCTTAAGAAAAAGCTTTGGTTTAAAAACAATCGCCGATCTTCAGGGCTGTCCTTGACAATGCCGATGTCCTCTTGAGTTAGGCCAACACAGTTGAATAAGGCTGAGATTTCGGCGTGCTTCTTCGTTTCAACACCATTAATTTTGAGTAACCGTTGTTTTTCGCCCATTCCGATAAAAATTTCTGTCCTGGAATCGCCATCTTCTATTTTTGCCTTGATTCCAAAGGCTTGTCCACCGGCCTTAATTATTTCTCTGGGACTTCTCGTGCGAAATGAGTGTGCATAGGTTAGAAAATAAATCGCCTCGAGCAGGGAGCTTTTACCCGCTCCGTTTGAGCCAAAGATAATTGCGCAGCGCTTGGAGAACACAATCTCCTTATGAGCAAAGCAACGAAAGTTTTTAACCGTTAGCTCGCAGAGACTCCCGGAGGGCAGCGACGATTTATTTTCCAACCTATGCTGTATAAACTCAGTCATTGGAGTTGCTTACAACTGGCATAATTAAATAAGTTGCCTGGGTATTGTCGGTCGTAAAATCAAAAAACAACGGAGCAACGCCCTCTTTAACCATAAAGTTAATGGTTTCTGAACTTATCTGCTGCGCAGCGGTCAAAACATAAGGAGAATAAAAATTACTCGAAATTGTTTGTTCAATAGCGCACGCAGCGGGGATTTTCTCACGCAAAGAGCCAACCTCTTTATTGTTCAAAATAATTTCAAAGCTATCCTTGCTAAAACAAAATTTTGCGGAGATAAACTTGCCGGCCAATAGGCAACAAGCACGCTTGAGCATTGAACAAAAAAGCGTTTTATCAACCGTTCCACTAACAAAATCTTTGCGCTCCAAAACGGGCCTATAGTCAGGAAAACTCTCAGCAATCAATCGAGTGAAGAAGTTAAAATTTCCACCAGAGAACACCAGTTGTCCAGAGCAAATTCCTAAGAAAACGCGTTCAGGAGAGGACAAATCAAGGGTCTTTTTTAACTCGCTGATTGCTCGCTTTGGAATTACCCATTCTTTTGGCTCAGAAAGGCAATATTTGTCGGTCTTAATTCTTGCCAATGAATGCCCATCGGTTGCAACCAAACAAAGTCCCTCACTATTGAACTGCATCAAAAGTCCATTCAAAGAAGGATTTGCATTGTTTGTTGGAATAATTTGATCGACTTGATTTATCGAAAGCTTTAAAAATTCTGCATCGATATCAATTAAATTTTCAATTCGCTCAGGAAAGACTGGAAAACTTTCCGTTGGGCTGGTTGAAAGCGTGATTCCGATGTCTTTGTTTGAGTCAGTTTCAATGGTTAAAACTCGTCCATCCCAAGAGAACTTTAAATTACCATCCAAATCCTTGATCAAATCCATCAATCGCTTTGCATGAACTGTGAACTGGAATTGTTCAGTTAAACTGCTCATTATTTGAAAACTGGCCTGGAAGCTGATTTCAAGGTCTGTGGCTCGCAAAACTAGTTCACTAGGAGAAATATGCATAAAAACGTTTGCTGTCACATCCAACGCTGTTCGCTTCGAGCAGATCGGTTGGACCGCTTGCAGCGCTGAAAAAAGAGTTTTTTTATCGATTGTGAACTCAACAGCAGCTGGAGCCGCTTGCTTTTTTAAATCTTTTTTTTCACGGCTCAACTGAACCATCTTTGGGCCTCCACAAACAAATTAATTTTTTTGAACTTTTCAAAGCCAAATTTATAAATAGCCACTTAGTTTAGCCTAAAAATAAATTAGAGTCTTGGATGTTTCAAGTCATAAATTTCACGAAGTCGATCAGTTTGAATGTGAGTATAAATTTGAACCGTTGCAATGTCGGTGTGACCTAGAAAAGCCTGAATAAATCGCAGGTTGGCACCACGAGACAAAAGATGCGTTGCAATTGAATGCCGAAACATGTGTGGATGGACCTTAGTTTTAAGCCCAGCTCGCAGGCAAATGCCAGAGAGTAAACAATTAATATTTTGTCGCACAAGAGGAATAATTTTGTCCTTGGCAACTGAGAAAAAAACAAGATCGGTCGAAGCCTTTAAATTACTCAAAATTTTAGTGCGATAATTGCTTGCAAAGTTGGCAATTTCCTGAGCTAATCCTTCTGGAATTGGAACAATGCGCTCTTTTCCCCCCTTGCCAAGTATTTTTGCCGTAAAATTTGAAAAATTTATCTGCCAAAGCCTCAAATCCACAAGTTCAGAAACTCGCAGCCCCAAGGAATATAAAACTTTTAAAATTAAGTAGTTTTGAACGTTGTTTTCA
>CAYTZU010000087.1:0-4135 GCA_964442725.1 uncultured Pseudomonadota bacterium | reverse complement strand
ATTACAAACTGGTGTAAAACAATATCTAGCCGTTGTTTGAAAGACTTTGGCAGTTGAAAAACTCGAAGGCGATGTCATCCTTGGCCGACCATTCATCGAAGGCGCATCGATCAAAGCATCGATTGTCAAACAAACCAAAGGCCCAAAATTGGTCATCGCTAAATTTAAGCGAAGAAAAAAATCTAGGGTTAAAAATGGCCACAGACAACCATTAACCGTCGTCAGATTTGAACAAATTTAAATTATAATTAATAAAAATATTGTTAAATTAAGAATATTTTTGAAAAATGACACTTTTTGGGCAATATAAATTTTGTCTGATAAGTGTCATTTTTTATTTATAAAACCAACCAAATCATTGACTATCTGAATAATTATTTGTGATAAATATCTTATCTGCAGCTAAGAAAAAGCTACTGCGATTGAAGAAATATTATTTTTGCAAATAATTATTAAATGGGAAAATGGTTATGGTTAAGCAATTATTGAGAATAAAATTCATTCTTTTGGCTGTTTTTTCCCTTGCCATGATTTTTTCACCAACTTTAAGGACAAAAATGAACCTTTCCCAATTTCAATTAAAATTGACTGTAACGAAAATAAAGCGTTTTTTTAGCCCTTTTTCAAACCAAAATATTAAATAAAGATTTGTTGAAAATATAGATCGATAAAAAGTAGTTTTACGCTGTAGAAATTAACACTCATCAGATGAATCAAATTATGAATAAAAATCTATCAACTAAATCATTGTTGCTAGTCTCTCTTGTCATATTTTTTTCAACAAGGTTTTCTCAGGGCACAGATCCCCATGAGTTAACTCAAGAAACGACGAGAAACGGCTCAAAATCAACAGTTGCAATTTTGGTCCCCTCTTTTGGCTCTTGGCACAATGAAAAACATGATGAAAACCATAATTTTTTCAAAGCAATGTATAAGTCCTTTCAAGATATCGGAGTGGCTCTTGAAGTATTCAAGGGCTGGCAAAACCCTGCTGTTTTGAAGGATTTTGTTCATTTCAGACTCGAAAAGGCCTGTGCCTGCGATGAAATGAAGGACGAGGTCGATTTAATCGACAGAACAAGAAAGGCAAAGGTTCTGCTCCACGTTGCAGTCCCAGATCAGGTCAAATCTGGAATTGAAAGTGGTTGGAGGGCCGATCATCGAATTTTGGCAGCTCAAGCGCTGGCCTACACGGTCATTGATTACATCAAAGCTGGCTCGGAGGTCCATTTAATTGGCCTTGGAATCGGTGGAGGACAAATTGTAGCCGGAACAACACGGCTGCTTTCCGACGCTTATCAAGCAAGCCTTCCATCAAAAAACTCATGGAAAAATGACGAGGAGGTTGAAGTCGCATTAAATGAAGACGCCAAAGAAAACTTTGAAATAACACCAGCAAACGAATCTGAGAAAAGCACTGTAGAAGAAGAATTAAACGAGAACGAACATGCCAATCAACAATCAAAATCAATTGCTGGAATTGCCAATGAATTGGCCAGCGCCCTAGACCTGGCTGCTCCGTTTTTCGGTCCTTACGCCACTTTTTTCGCATGGGGCGCCCGTGCGAGTCGATTTGCTGCAAGAGCTGCTGAAATTTTAAAAAATGAGCGCTTTTTATGGCAAGCGGCAAAAATGCCAGTTGATTTTTATAAAAGAAGCTTTTTAAAGGATCGCAAAAAAACTCAAACAATTAACAAACTTTACACAGTCGGGGTTCCTGTCGGAGTTGAGCATTTTGCTCCAGCCATCGATTCGATTGAATATTTTTACAATCTTTATTCAAAGGGCGATTTAACGTGTAAATTTATTGGCCGAAAAGGGCAGTCCTCTGGGCAACATGAAGCACACATCGCAAATTTGGCAATCAAATTTGATCACAGCATAATTTCGCCAAGTCACACGAAAATGGTCAACAGCCCAGTTTTATCCGGCTGGCTACCATCAATTCATGAGGGACTTTCAAATTCTCGAGAATTCAAATTTGGAGTGCCTGGCCAACTAACGATTTACAAAGACAAAGCACCAGTTTATTCAATTGAACAAAACTAAGTTAAAGGAAGGGATTGAGGGGTGAAAATATTAATCCCTCAGTCCCTTTCTTTGTTTTTCAATATATTTCAATATATTCCAGCCTTTTAACCATCCGATCTAAATTTTTCCATGTTCGGTCGTATTTAGGCCTTGGAGCGGAAGGTTGTCTTTGCATATTTTCCATTTCGCTTTTTAAAAAGATGCAAAACCCTATTTGCAGCGCGCTTTTTAGGAAAATTATCTCTTGCTTGCGAGTGGCGTAGATACAACCAATTCTAGTAGTTATAAGATCGCTTGCGCCTGAAAAATATTTTGAAAAATACTTGCTAATCGCTGTTAATTCTTCTGGTTTATCTTTATATAAGGACAAAAGAGCCTTAAATTCCTCGCCATGCTCAAACGCTCTTATGTAATTCATCAAGAACCATATTCTGATTTGGTGAAGGGGACAGGTCGAGCGCGAGAATTTGCCGTTTTCATCATAATAATTTTTGATCACTATTTCCTGGATAAAGGGATACAGAATTAGGTTAGAGGCATCTTTTTCTTCTATCAAAGGAAAACCAAAATCTCTTAAAACATCGCTAGGCTCTATTGCAGATAATTTCAAGCAAAATAAAATCTGAAAAATAAACAACTTTATCACTGAAGTTTTCATTGTATCCTGTTGATCCAAAATCATTTTATTAAAAAAGATTTCCCCTTTATCACAAAGTTTTGGTGTTGCGTCAATTTTTTTGTATTTAAAGCTTTGTTTTAGGTTAAAAATTATTCACACCACTCTTAAAAACTGGGTTCTTGAGATTCCATTAATGAGCATGTCACGAATGAGCATGTCACGGCTACGACAAAACCAAAAGGATCTTCGAACGTTAGTTTAAATAAAGACTCATCATCAATGTTTAGAGTTTCATCTTTAATTTTATCAATAATGGTGGTCTGTTCATCTAAAAAGTATGTTTCAAAAAATCCAACCAATGAATCAAGCCCTTTCGGCTTATTCCCATGATACGGCAAGATCATGAGGAATTCTGGCCTTCCTTCAACCAATTGCGCATATTTAATTAAATTTATAATTTTGCTGCGAGTCAAAGCTGTGCCCAAAAATTTATTCTCCTGATCATAAAAATTGCTCACAATCATTTTAATGAATGGATAGACAATGAGGTGTAAATTGTGATCTTGTGGATTATAAAGACCCAGGTCCTTTAAAACATCCATTGGATCTATTCCAAAGAGGTTTGAACATAAAAAAATTTGCAAAGTTAAAATTTTTTTCAATGAACTCTTCACAGAAATCCTTTAAGAGTAAAAAAACCACAATTTACCTCTTTAATCGTCTTTCTGCTTTATCATAGAAGCCAGCCAGTGCGTCAATGCTTTTGTCCTCAAAATTAACTTTTTTAGCCAAATCTATTTGATTTTTGAGTTTGCCCAAGATTATTGAATAAACCAAGGGACACCCGATTTTTGCCTCAAGCATAATTACAAAAAAGCCTTTGAGCAGTTTTATCCTCAACACATTCAACATATTTTTTATTTCAAAAATTTGTTTTTTTGATTGTTCCTGTCCATCCACTTTTAGCTCAATTGGCGCATCAAAATCTGGAAACAAGACAGCATTGGACAGTCTTTTTTTTGCAAAGCTTTCAACATTGGAATCAAGTACCTCATAAAAAGGGATTTTTGCAGCCAAAAGCTCCAACAGCGCTTCTCTATAATCTTTTGAAATTAAACCGGTCGTTTTCATTCCAGCTAAAACATCGATTCCATGAGGATCATTTTTGGTCATTACTTTTCGAAATTTCCAAATTTCCGAGTTCAATGTTCTGGCAAAAACTTCACTTCTTTTAGCTTGCGTTATTTTGGGTGAATACTCTGCAAAAACGCTTGAAAAACAAATCGCAACTAGCAAAGTCACTATTATTTTATTCATAAAAAGTCCTTTATTTTCCTTGGCCTTTTAGTTTTAGAGCGAGAGTGATACGCTTAAAGAAGGTTATATGAAAAACAATTCTGGAATAAAGGAGTTTTTAGTATGAAAAAAGTACTTCTCTTAATAATTTTTGGCATAGCTGCCGGCTGGTTTGCTGGATACGAAGTT